>NZ_JBHXLV010000174.1:0-13693 GCF_042721685.1 Streptomyces sp. NPDC058459
GCTGCACCGGATAACGCACCGCTCACAGGAAAGACACGGTCCAGCACGCCACGTAACAGATGCCAGCGGCACCACAAGCAAGGTACGGATACCACCTGGTCCCGCTGGCCGAGGCGTGGGACTCCGGCGCCAGCAGGTGGACGACCGCGCAGCGGCAGGGCTTCGCCAACGACGTCACCCGGCCGCAGCTCCTCGCGGTCACCGACAACGTCAACCAGGCCAAGGGCGACCAGGACCCGGCCACCTGGATACCGGGCCTCACCTCGTACCGCTGCACGTACGTCCGTGCCTGGGTGCAGGTGAAGTACTACTACGACCTCTCGGTGGACCCGGCGGAGAAGAGCGCGCTGACGAACTACCTGGCGGGCTGCTGACGGCGATCCACCCGTACGGCTCGCTCCGGGCCCCTCAGCCTGAGCGGGCCGTCGTTATTCGGCGATCATGGCCGAATGTTGAACTTGCAAGTAAGAGTGAGGCTTCCCTAACCTGTGGTCTCGTTCGGTACCCGCCGCCCCACATCCGGCCCCGGAAGAGGAGACCTCCCCCACATGTCCACACGCCTCAACGCCGCCCAGCCCTATGCCCTCGGGCTCTTCCGCATCGTCGTCGGCCTGCTGTTCGCCGTGCACGGTGCCGCCTCGCTCTTCGGCGTCCTCGGCGGTGCCATGGGCACCGACGGCGGCACGATCGAGGCGGGCATCTGGCCCGGCTGGTACGCGGCGGTGATCCAGCTCGTCGCGGGCGGCCTGGTCCTGCTGGGCCTCGGCACCCGCGGCGCCGCCCTGATCGCCTCCGGTTCGATGGCGTACGCCTACTTCGACGTGCACCAGCAGGCGGCGTTCTGGCCCATCCAGAACGGCGGCGAGCTGTCCGCCCTGTTCTGCTGGACCTTCTTCCTGCTGATCTTCACGGGGTCGGGGGCGTTCGGGCTGGACCAGGTGGTCGCGTCCCGGCGGGTGACGCCGGCGGAGGAGCGGGAGCGGGAGCCGATAGCGGCCTGACGGCCGGGTGCGTGGAGGGGCGGGACAGCACTTGTCCCGCCCTTCTTCAGGTGGCCGTGCCGGCCTCACCGCGTAGAGCCGGACCACGTTGTCGCCGGCGGCACATCAACCGACGTGGACTTGTGATGATCATTTGGTCCCCCCATGAACCTCCCGCCACCGGCCAGGCGTACGCTGCATGGCTGTAATCGGGGGAACGACGGGGAGTCATCGTGCTGGACAGCGTGGGATCACTGGCGGCCGGTCCATGGATCTACGCCGTGGTGGCCGTCTCGGTCCTGCTCGACGTCTTCCTGCCGGTCCTGCCCAGCGGTGTCCTGGTCGTCGCGGCGGCCACCGCGGCCGCGGCAGGCACCGGCGCGGCGGCGGGTGAGGTCCCGCACGACGTGCCGGACATCCTGGTACTGATCCTGCTGGCGACGACCGCCTCCGTCCTGGGCGACCTGGTCGCGTACCGGCTGGCCTGGCGGGGCGGCGCGCGGCTGGACCGCGCCATCGCCCGCTCCCGGCGGCTGACCAAGGCGCGGGACCGTCTCGGCGAGGCACTGTCCCGTGGCGGCGGCGCGCTGGTCGTCCTCGCCCGCTTCGCCCCGGCCGGCCGCTCGGTCGTCTCCCTCTGCGCGGGCGCCGCGCACCGCCGCGCCCGCGACTTCGTCCCCTGGTCCGCCCTTGCGGGCCTCTCCTGGGCTGCCTACAGCGCCGCCCTCGGCTACTACGGCACCCGCTGGCTGGGCACGGCGTGGCTGGCCGCGGCCGTCTCGGTCGCGGCGCTGTGCGGGGCGGGAGCAGCGGCGGCGTACCTGATGCGACGGCAGCCCGCGGGGTCCTGAGCCGGCGCCGCCCGGGACGAAAGGCTGTCGGGCGCCGGGAGCGTCAGGTGCGGCAGCAGACCGGCGGAAGCGATTCGCGGACCTGCCGATGCATCACAGCGGCGCGTATTCGAACAGCGGACGGAGCCACATCTCGGCTCGGGCTACTTCTCCTCGGGGGTGTGCTTCAGCTCCGCGCGGGCCTGCACCCGGTCCGGGGCCGCCACCTCGGTCCAGTAGCGGTGCCCGGTGATGAAGACGGCCAGTTCGTGCTCGCGGCGGCGGAGTTTCTCCACCTCGGCCTGCTGGTCGGCGTTCCAGCCGGGGGACGCGGGGCGTTCGATCTTGCGCCAGCCGGTGTCGTCGGCGAAGCCGTCCAGCGGCACGACGGACCAGGGCAGCCGCTTGAGCAGGGCCGACAGCTCGGCCCTGATCTGATGCAGCTCCTCCTGCCCGGCGAGCAGGTCACTGGGGAACTCATGGGACGCAGGCACACCGCAATGGTACGCCTGTTCGATTTTCAGTGGCGAGCTTCGCCGGGCAGTTCATTCGAACGAGTGGCCTCAGCCGGCGTCGCCGCCCAGCTCCTCCACCAACCGCGCCGTCACCGGCACCGGCACCCCGTGCCGCTCCGCCGCACGCAGCAACGCCCCGCCGATGGCATCGAGTTCGAGGGCCCGGCCCGCCTCCGCGTCACGCTGCATCGAGGATCTGGTGCCCGCCGGGAACATGTCGTACCGGGCGAGAGGCCGGGCCGCGTCCGCCGGACCGCCGCAGGCGCCGCTGACCGCCGCCGTCTCGGCCACCAGGGCCTCCAGCTCCGCCCGGTGGCGCGTGCGGATCTCACCGACCGGGACGCCGTACCGGGTGGTGAGCAGGGCGATCGGCGCCAGGAAGCTCAGCTTGGCCCACAGGGCGGCCGTCTCGTCGTCCAGCACGCGCGTCGTCACACCCGCCGCGGTGAGTGCCGAGGCGAGGGCGTCGAGGCGGGGCCGTACCGTCGCCGCGCCCGCGAGGTCGATCTCCGTGAAGGGGCTGCCGTGTTCGATCACCACACCCTCGCCGGCCGGGACCCGGGTGGACTCCACACGGATCGTCGCGGGGGCGACCAGCTCGGGCTCGTAGCGAGCACGCAGCTCCGCCGGGTGTTCGACTCCGTTCAGCAGTGGTACCACCAGGGCGTCACCGAGTACGGCGGGCGGTACCCGGGTCAGGGCCGCGTCCAGCGTCGTGTGCTTGACGGCGACCAGGCAGGCGTCCACCGGCTCGCGCAGCTCCGTGTCCGCCTCCACGGCCGCACCGAAGTCCCCGAACTGCCCGCTGCGTACCCGGATTCCGTCGCTCCGCAGGGCGTCCGCCGTGACCTCCCGCGCCAGGCAGATCACCCGGTGCCCGGAACGGGACAGCAGGGCGGCGAGAAGTCCGCCGACCCCGCCGGGGCCCAGTATCGCCACCGTGGGCCTGCTCGTCATGAGGTGTCCTCTCCATCGGTCGGCCCCGAGATCCGGTGGCCGCCTGGGGACGATCATGGCTCACGCGCGGTCCTGGTGGTGGAGACTTGAGACATGTGCCGGAGTATCAAGACGTTGCGGCCGCCGGTGTTGCCCGGTGAGGCCACCGAGGACGACATCCGCGCCGCCGCGCTGCAGTACGTACGCAAGGTCTCGGGCTTCCGGGCCCCCGCCGCGCACAACCGCGAGGCGTTCGACCGCGCCGTGGACGCCGTCGCCCAGGTCACGGCGGAACTGCTGGACACCCTGGAGGTGCGGGGACGCCAGCCGGTTCCGCGCGGGCCGCGGTGAGGCGGTCCGGAGTCGATCTCCCGTACATCGCCTGAATGATCGACGAAAGGCCCCCCGCCGGATCGACGGGGGGGCCTCTGAGGAGACGCCGGTGACGGACTTGGTGCTGTGGGACATCGACCACACGCTGATGGCGACGCGGGGGCTGGGCGGAGAGTTGTGGGCGGAGGCGTTCGAGCAGGTGACGGGGGTGTCGCTGCATGAGCAGGCGTCGGTGACGGGGTCGACGGAGCGGGTGATCCTGCGTGAGACGGCCCGGCTGCACGGTCTCGCCTATGACGAGGACCTGTTCACCCGATTCGCCGACGCGCTCGGTAGCGTGCACGTCCGCCGGGCGGCGGAACTGCGCGAGCGCGGACACGCCCTGCCCGGCGCTGTCTCGGTGCTCGCGGCCCTCGCGGACCGGGACATCCGGCAGTCGGTGGTCACGGGCAACGTCCGGCGGGCCGCCGAGGTGAAGCTGAGTGTGTTCGGTCTCGATACGTACCTGCGCCTGGAGGACGGTGCCTTCGGTGAGGATGGGGAAGAGCGGCCCGAGCTGCTGAGCCTCGCTCTGCAGCGGGCGGGTGTCGCCGGGGCGCAGGCAGTGTTCCTCGGGGACACCCCCGCAGATGTTGCGGGCGGGCGTGATGCCGGCGTGCGGACGGTTGCCGTCGCGAGCGGCAAGACTTCGGCCGCCGAGCTGGCGGACGCGGGCGCCGAGGTGGTGCTGGACGGCCTTGCCGACACTGTCCAGGTGCTCGCCATGCTACAGACATGACGAATCGGCCCCCACCATCCCGCGCGGGGGTGACGGGGGCCGTGATCAGCCCGTGTCATCCTCGGACATGTGACCCCGGAGATGCGTCGGCAGCGGCTGGACGCCCTTACGGCTCGGTGGCGGCGTGGCGGCGGGTAACGCTGCGGAGCGTCGCGTGAGGGCACCCTGAGGGCCGCCCCACAAATATCCCACAAATGATCCAGGAAAGCCCCCTTGCCTATCATGGCGAGGGGGCTTTCGGCTGGTCAAACAGCGTGGGCGCGGACGGTTTCGAACCGCCGACATCCTGCTTGTAAGGCAGGCGCTCTACCCCTGAGCTACGCACCCGTGGTCCGGGCACGTGGCCCGGACGAGTCGACAGCCTACCCTGCCCCGGGCGGTGTGCCGCAAACGGCGGAAGCGGTGGGAGCCGGGGTGAACTGACCGGGCCGTGTGTTCGTCTTCCACGGGTGGGAGAATGACAGCACCCAGGGCCAACCGCAGCACGGGAGAGGGATGTGACGGCGACACCGGGCACGTCAGCAGCGCGGACCAACCCGCCGCACCCCCCGTCCCCCCTGCGGGACACCCTGACCCTGATGAGCCTCCCCGTGCTCGCCGCCCTCGCGACGGCCTCCGCGTTCGCCGCCGGTGGCACCCGGCGCTGGTTCGGCGGGCGGGCCGACAGCCAGCGGGCCGAGGCGCAGGCGGCGAAGGACGCCGCGGCGGCCGCGTTCTACGAACTCGACACCGCCCAGCGGGACCTGCGCATCTCCGTCGAGACCATCTCCGCGGTCGACGACTCCCCCGACGCCCGCCGTGCCGTCGCCGGCTTCGAGGCGCTCGGCCAGCGTATAGACGAGGCCAGCCAGACCTACATCCAGGCCGTCGACGCCCAGGATCTCGACCACGACGATCTCGACGCCGCCACCGCGAACCACGCCCGTGCCGAGCTGAGCGCCGCCAAGGACGAGCTGGTCCGGGTCAAGGGGGAGCTGGACCGGTTCGGCGCCTCCCTCGGCCCCCTGCTCGGTTCCGCCGAGACCCGGCTGGCCCGGCTCGCCCCCGCCGTGGAACGCGCCCGGCAGGCCCTGCTCGGCGCGAGCAACGCCCTGGACGCCGTACGCGGGAGCGACCTCCGCGCCGACGACCTCGCCGCCCGCCTCGCCGCCCTCTCCCCCGAGCTGACCCGGCTGAACCAGGGCGCCGGACAGCACGGGGTGACGGCCACGCTGGAGCGTGCCGAGCGGGTGCAGCGGGAGGCCGGGGCGATCCGGGCCGAGGCCGAGCGGCTCCCCGAGCGCGCCGCCGAGATCGACCGGCGCCTGGTCAGTCTGCACACCCGCGCCCAGGCCCTGACCACCCGCAGCGGCCAGGTCGAGCCGGTGCTGAGCGAGCTGCGGCGCCGGTTCGCGGCCGCCTGCTGGCAGGATCTCCAGCACGTGCCCGAGCAGGCCGCCGAGAACGTCCGCCAGGCCGAGCACAAGCTCAGTGAGGCCCGGGTCGCGCGGGAGGCCCAGCGCTGGCCGGACGCCACCTCGCTGCTGTCGACCGTACGGGCCCTGCTGAACACCACCGACGAGGCGGTGTCGGCCGCGGGTGACCGGCTGACCAGGCTGAACGCCGTCCAGAAGGACCCGCGCCAGGAGATCGAGCGGACCCGGTTCGCGCTCCGTGACGCCCAGCGGCTCGCCATGACGGGCCGTACCGCGCCCGACCCCCGGCACGCCCGCCCGCTGGACGACGCGGTGGCCCGGCTGGACCGGGCGGTCGCCGGTCTGGACAGCGGACGGCACCCCGACTACTGGCACTTCCTCACCGAGACCGAGGCCGTGCGGAGCACGGTGGCGCGGGTGGTCGCGCAGATCCGCGACGAGCGCGGCGGCCCAGGTCAGTGACCTCGTACGGCCCAGCCCCTGTTGCCGGTGCGTGCGGCGCTGGCGAGTATTGAGGGGTACGGAACGGCCTCCGCACGCGCCCCTGAGGAGGCGACATGGCCGCACAGGCAGTGCACTCGCGCGACAAGCAGTCCACCCGGCGCCGCACCGTGTTCAACGAGCATCTGCCGCTCGACCACAAGCTGAACATCGTCTACCGCATAGGCGCGGGTCTGATCGGACTCTTTCTGCTCGTCTTCGGCATCCTCGGCGTGGTCGGCCACATCGGGGCCTTCAACGTCGGCAGCGACACCGTGGCGGGCCTGAACACCAACGGCGCGCTGAGCGTGCTCTCCATCTGCGTCGGCGTGATCCTGCTGGCGGGGATGGTGATCGGCGGCAACTTCGCCTCGACCCTGAACATGGCCTTCGGCCTGCTGTTCATCCTGAGCGGCTTCCTGAACCTGGGTCTGCTGGACACCGAGAACAACTTCCTGGCCTTCAAGATCCAGAACGTGTTCTTCACCTTCGTCGTCGGCCTGCTGCTGATGACCTTCGGCATGTACGGCCGGGTCGGCTCGTCCCTCCCGCACGACAACCCCTACTGGCGCTCCCGGCACCCCGAGGCCCAGCGTGAACGGCCCGCCCTCACCACGCCGGACAAGCGCGCCGTCGCCGGGCCGGACACGAAGGCCGAGTGACACCCCCGCTCGCCGGGTCCGGCGGCTAACCTGTGCGCATGCCTCGCTACGAGTACCGCTGCCGGACCTGCGGCGACACCTTCGAACTCAGCCGCCCGATGGCGGAGTCCGCCGCGCCCGCCGCCTGCCCCGAGGGCCATGGCGACACGGTCAAGCTGCTGTCGGCGGTGGCCGTGGGCGGCTCCTCCGCCGCCCCGGCCCCCTCGGGCGGAGGCGGCGGCTGCTGCAGAGGCGGCTGCTGCGGCTGACCCCGACGCGGGCGGGGCACCGCCATATAGCCCGCCCGCGAGTGCGCCACCGCCATGAGCCGCGCCCGCGAGTGCGGCACCGCCCCATGCCGCGCCGCCACAGGCCGTACCGCTACACCGGCAGTCGCGCCGGTGCCACCCGTACCGCTACGCCGGCAGTCGCGCCGGTGCCACCGCGCCCCGCGCCACCCGCAGGAACTCGCGGGTGATCCGCTCCCCCGCCAGCACCCCCCGCTCGGCCACCGCGCCGACCGCCGGCGTGCTCCACCCGCTGTCGGCCAGCTCGCCGTGCCCCGGGCGCCAGCCGCGGTCGGCGGCCAGCAGCAGGTCGGCGTCCAGGTGCGAGTCACCGGCCGCGAGCGTCAGCTCCGCGCCGGTCCGCCGGGCCACCTCGCGCACCGCCGCGCCCTTGGTGAGCGGCCGCGGAACGGCGTAGATCTTGCGGCCCTGGAGCGACACCGTCCAGCCCCGCTCCCCGGCCCATTCCGCCAGCTCGCCCACCCACTCCTCGGGCAGCAGCTCCCGTTCGACCACGAGGTAGGCGAACAGGTCCTCCGCCACCCGCTGCTTGCGCAGCCAGACCGGGTCGGTGGCCCGGCGCAGATGGTCGGTGATCTCCGCGAGCGGCGCGCACTCACCCGTCAGCCGGGCCTGTACCGAGGCGTGCCAGTCCTGGTCGGTGACCCCGTCGACCAGCAGGTGACCGCCGTTGGCGCAGATCGCGTACCGGGAGGGCGGGCCCGGCAGGTTGATCCGCTCGTACTGGGCGCGGGTCCGGGTGGTCGTCGGCACGAACACCGCCGCGTCGGCCAGCTCGGTCAGCAGCGCGGCCGCCGTCTCCGTCATGAAGGACAGCGGACGGGCCTCGTGCACCTCCACGCAGAGCAGCCGGGGTGCCCGCCGGTCGGGCATGGTGAGCGCGAGGGCGCCCGCCGAGTAGATCAGGGTGCGGTCGAGGTCGCTGGCCACCAGTACCGTCATCAGACGCTCACCGCCCGGCCGTCGGCGCCGGTGGCACCCCGGGTGTACTTGGGGTGGATCAGCCCGACGCAGGTGTACGGCAGGTCGTCGGTCTCCTCCACAGGCACCCCGCGCTGCTCGGCGAGCAGCCGCACATGGTCGAGGTCGGCGCCCGCGCCCGCCTTGGCGAGGATCTTCCAGGGCACCCGGCGCAGCAGCACCCGGGTGGTCTCGCCGACACCGGGCTTGACCAGGTTCACGTCGTGGATGCCGTACTCCTCGCTGATCCGCTCCACGGCCCGCCAGCCCTCCCAGGTGGGGGTGCGGTCCTCGGCGAGCAGCTCCTTGACGGCCGCGTCCACCTCGTCCCGGACCGTCGGGAAGCGGGCGGAGACGGCGTCGAGGAAGGCCACCGAGACGTCGGCGGCGGCGAGTTCGCGGTAGAACTTCGCGCCGTGGAAGTCGTCCGGGCCGACCAGGTCGGCGCGCAGCACGGTCCGCGATATCAGGCCGGACACCGTGGAGTTGAGGCAGGCGGAGGGTATGAGGAAGTCTTCGCGGGTGCCGTAGGTGCGCACGCAGGAGCCGGGGTCGGCGAGTACGGCGATCTCCGGGTCGAAGCCGGTGACGCCCTCGGCGCGCTCGAACTCCTCGATGGCGGCGGCCAGTTCGCGGGTGATGGCACCCTTGCCGGTCCAGCCGTCCACGAAGACGACATCGCGCGGGTCGTGATGCGCGGCCAGCCAGCGCAGCGCGTTGGCGTCGATGCCCCGGCCCCGGACGATCGAGACGGCGTAGTGCGGGAGTTCGAACCCGTACCGCTGCTCCGCCCAGCGGCGCATGAGCACGCCGACCGGTGTTCCGGCGCGGGCGAGCGAGACCAGGACCGGGGTGCCGCCACGCTCGGTGAGGACGGTCTCGGTGACGACGCCGACCGCGCGGGCGATCCGGTCGGCGGAGGTGTCCAGGGCGGCGTGGAACAGCGCCTGGTAGCGCTCGCTGGGCTGGTACTCCACCGGCAGCGACTCCGCGTAGTGCGCGCCGCCGTGCTGCACGGCCTCCTCGCGCTCCTCGGTCGGCGCCTCCAGGCTGACCGCGGAGAGGTCCTGGAGCAGCCAGCCGACCTCGTCGGGGGCGTACGAGGAGAAGGCGGGGCCGCGGAGGGGCTCGGGCAGCATGGCCGGCCTTTCGGGACGGTGGGTCGGGCGGGGCTCGTGGGCGGGCACGACCGCGAGCAGGAGGTGCGGGGCGTGCGCCGCGAGGCGGGCGAGCAGGCCGTCCGGGGCGTGCAGGGCGGGGGTGTCGGCGGCGGAGTCGACGACGGCGACCACGGTGTCGAAGCCCGCGCCCGCCACGTTGTACGCGTACCGCTCGCCGGGGCCGTCCGCCGGGTCGTCGTGGGCCGGGAAGGCGAGGCGGGTGCGTATCGCGTAGCCGGGGTCGTCCACAGCGAGGACGGGTGAGCGGGTGGTGGTGGAGTAGCGCACCTCGGCCGGGACGGTCCGCTCCAGCTCGGCCGCGAGCCGCAGCGGGGCGTACATCAGCTCCTCGAAGCCGAGCACCAGCACCCGGCGGGAGCCGGCGGGCAGCGCGCCGGCGATCCGGGCGGCCATGCCGGGCAGCGCGGCCTCCAGCCGGGCGCGGTGGTCCGGGGTGAAGCCGTGCCGCCCGCCGTCCGGCAGCCCGGCCGGCCAGCCCAGCTCGACCCGGCTCACCTCGCCGCCCGGCACGGAGTCGGGCGCGGAATCGTGCGCGGCGTCGGCCCGCTCGTGCTCCGCGACCAGCGCCTGCCCCTTCTCCAGCACGCCTTCGGGCAGCCGTACGGTCCCGGAGGCGGCCGCGACCAGGTCGACGCGGGCGCCGATCTCCTCGGCGAACCGGTCCAGCCGGGCGGCGTCCCCCGCGGAGCGCATGTCGACCAGGGCGACCACCACATAGCGGCGCCGTGGGTGGCGGGCGTGCAGCTCGCGGATGGTGTTGAGGACGGTGTTGCCGGTGGAGAACTCGTCGTCCACCAGCACCAGCGGGCCGTCCCCGGCCAGCAGCGCCGGGTCCTCCGGGAGCAGCAGGTGGGAGGTGGCGTGCGAGTGGGACTCCTCGAAGCCGCCGGCCGGGGTGACCCCGGCGACCGGACGGCGGGTGGAGTGCAGGTACGGGGCGAGGGCCAGGCCGTCCGCGACCGAGTGGCCGAGGCCGGTGGCGGTCTCCGCGTACCCGAGGACGACGGCACGAGCCGCTTCCGCGTCCCCGAGCAGGGCGCGGACCCGGTGGCCGAGCCGGAGCCCGTGGCCGTGGACCACGGCGGGCGACTGCGGGACGTGCTTGCCGAGCACCTGGGAGACCAGCAGATGGGCCCGCCTGGGGTTGCGGCGCAGCGCCATCCCCAGCAGGTCGGTCAGGTGCGCGTCGCCCTCCAGTTCGACACCGAGCCGCTGTGCGACCCAGGTGCCGGACCAGACGCCGTCGTTCACTGCGTTCTTCATGCGTTCCTTGCGGGTTCGGGGGGACTCAGAGGGGACATCGTGGGGGCATCGGGGGGACATCGCGGGGACTTGCCGGGGGACGGAGAAAGGCGGCGAAGTGCGGCGGTGCGTACGGCTCAGCCGGTCATACCGGCGGCCAGCAGGTCCACGAAGCCGATGTCCTCGTTGGCCACGCCGAAGACCTCCGCGCGCAGCAGGGTCCGCTCGGCCCAGGCACGGTGCGGCTTCACTTCGTTCATCTTGTTCGTGTACGCGGACCTGAGGACGCCGCCGCCGTCGCTGGCCGGCCGGAGGATGTCCGCCGCGTCGCTGAACTCCTCGTGGCTGACCACGGACAGCGCGTGTACGGGCAGGACGTGGGAGGGATGGATGCAGGTCTTGCCGAGCAGACCGTTGGCCTGGTCCAGGGAGATCTCCCGCAGCAGGCCGTCCATGGCGTGTTCGATCAGCTTCTCGCGCAGTTCGACGGCGCGCACCTCCAGGAAGGGGCTCGCCCGCAGCTGGGGCTTGAAGACCCGCTCGGGGACCCGGAAGTACTCCCACACGGGCCCGGTCACCGTGAAGCCGCTGCCGTCGGCCCGGCCTAGCCGGTTGACCACGTCGGCGATGACGGAGGCCACGGTCAGGACGTCGTAGGCGGTCATGTCGGGGGCGCGGCGCAGCCCGTAGGCGGAGCAGAAGTCGGTGACTCCGAGGCGCAGGGCAAGGACCCGGTCGCGGTACTTGCCGACCGCGCGGGCGATGCCCTCCAGGGTCTCCACGCGGGACTCGCGGTACAGCAGCTCGGGCGATTCCAGCACCGGCATGGCGAAGAGCCTCCGGCCGCTCGCGGTCTCGGCCGCGCTGAGCGCTTCCAGGAAGGGGACGCCGCGTTCCTCGGTGAATTTGGGCAGCACGAATCCGGACAGCAGCCGGACGCTGGGGCCGAGGCGCCGGACCAGGTCGGTGATCTGCCCGGGTGTGCGCACCCGGACGAAGAGCAGGGGCGGCTCGGCGCCGGTCCGGGCGGTCAGCGCGTCCAGCTCGGCGAACTGCCGGACCAGGTTCTCCTCACCGGCCGGCACGTCCTGGTCCGCGATGGAGTCCTCCAGGCACAGGACCATCGAGACGACGCCGTTCCCGGTCTGCTTGACGATGTCGGCGGCGAGCCGGGGCCGGGTGGCCGGGCTGTACAGGGTGGCTCCGAGGGCCGTGGAGAGAAGCCTGGCCGGGGAGTCGGCGGTGAAGGCGCACGGCTCCTGGTGGAAGAGACGCTTCCGCACTTCGGGGGCGATGTGCCCGAAATGACGCATGGGACTCCCTCAAGGCGTGCCGAGTCTGGGATTTCCGTAAAGGGTGGCCGGTAATAGTACGTAGAGACGGATGTCCGGGGTTCCCGGCCGGTATGAACTTCCGGTTACCCGCCCGTGTCGGACAGAACACCCCCCGCATTGTCGTGGCCAGGACCGAGAAGGCAGGATGACCGCATGACGCACGCGATGCTGAAGGGGTCCAACGTCCCGCTGGACGCCACCACGGTACGGGCCGTGCTGCGCTGGACACCGGGACAGGACGTCCCGGAGGTGGACGCCTCCGCTCTGCTGCTGGGCCCCGGCGGCCGGGTGCGCTCCGACGAGGACTTCGTCTTCTACAACCAGCCCCGCCACCCCTCCGGCACGGTGTGGGGGCTCGGCAGGAAGCCGGTCACCGAGGGCCTGACCGACACCATCCAGGTGGACCTGGCCGGAGTCGAGCCCGGGGTGCACCGCATCCTGCTGGTGGCCTCCGCCGACGACGTCCCCTTCGACCGCGTTCCGGCGCTGTGCGTGCTGCTGTACGACGCCTCCGCGGCCGGCGCCGAGGCGCTGGCCCGGTTCGAGGTGAGGCCGGAGACCGGCGCCGAGACGGCGCTGATCTGCGGCGAGCTGTACCGGCGCGGGGACGCATGGAAGTTCCGCGCGCTGGGTGAGGGCTACTCCAACGGTCTGGAGGGGCTGGCCACGGACTTCGGCATCTCGGTGGACGAGGCGGAGGCGGTGGCCGAGGAGCCGCGCCGCCAGGAGTCCCTGTCGGTGCCGCTGCCCCCGGAGCAGCCCGTGCCGCTGCCGCCGCTCCCGGCCCAGCCGCCGGCCTACGGCTACCCGCAGCCCGTCCCCGCCCAGCCGCCCGCGTACGGCTATCCGCAGCCCGCCTCCGCGAGCCGGGCCACCTACGGCTATCCCCAGCCCGCCTCGACCCAGGCACCGCCCGCCTACGGCTACCCTCCACCCCAGCCGGCGCCCGCCTCGGCCCCGCTGGACCCGGACTTCCGGCTGCCGCCGCAGGGGCCGCAGTTCCTCGGCCGCTAGGCCGTGTCCGCCTTCGACTTGTACCCCCGCCCCCAGGTCAGTCCCCAGCCGTAGAGCCGGTCCAGCTCGCCCTGGAAGCCGTAGACGAACTTCACCTCGCGGCGCACGACCAGTTCGCCCTTGACGTTCTCTATCAGCACCACGGCGCACGAGCGGGCCTGCGGATGGCGTTCGTCGAGGCCGATCTCGATGCGCGGGCCGTTGCTCGGGTAGAGCGTGACCACGGCGTGGGTACGGTCGAAGGCCGGGGTCTGGTCGTAGATGTACACGAAGACCAGCAGGCGTTTGATGGCGTCCCGGTGGTCCAGGTTCACGTACATCGTCTCGCCCGACGCCGAGCCGAAGCGGTCGTCGCCGCTGAGCTTGACGTACGGCGGGGCGTTGACATCGCCGAGGTAGCCGCCGAGGGGCTGGACGACGCCCTTGGTGCCGTCGGCCAGCTCGTACAGGCAGCCGAGGTCCAGGTCGACATTGACCATGCTCTGGCCGTGTCCCTGCACTTCCGGTGGTCGCAGCGCCTTGAAGGGATGCCGGAACAGGCTGTCGCGCTGGAGGCCGCCGAAGTCGGAGGTCCGCATGCGCCAGGTCAGGTTGACCCGCAGGTTTCCGGTGGCCGCGCCCTGCTTGGTGAGGGACACCTGCTGGTGCCGCTTGGTCAGTTCGATCGCGTTGGACCCCGAGCTGCCCGAGTCGAAGTCGGCGGTGCGGCCGCCCAGCAGCCCGTCGAGAAATCCCATGTGTGCCCC
>NZ_JBHXLV010000175.1:0-13676 GCF_042721685.1 Streptomyces sp. NPDC058459
GTTCCCCACGGGTGCGGGGAACCGCGCGACGAGCAACGGTGGCGGGAAAGCCGCGGTCAGTCGAGGTAGCCCCGGAGCTGGTCCGCGTAGGCATGATCCCGGAGCTTGCCGAGCGTCTTCGACTCGATCTGCCGTATCCGCTCCCGCGTGACCCCGAACAGCCGGCCGATCTCCTCCAGCGTGCGGGGGCGGCCGTCGGCCAGCCCGTACCGGAGCTGGACCACCCTCCGCTCGCGCTCGCCCAGAGTCGACAGCACGGCCTCCAGATGCTGCCGCAGCAGCAGGAACGCGGCCGACTCCACAGGGCTCGCCGCGTCCCCGTCCTCGATCAGATCACCGAAGGCGACATCGTCCTCCTCCCCCACCGGCGCGTGCAGCGACACCGGTTCCTGGGCGAGGCGCAGCACCTCCCGCACCCGCTCGGCCGGAAGGTCGAGCTGCGCCCCCACCTCCTCGGGGGTCGGCTCGTACCCCCGCTCCTGGAGCATGCGCCGCTGTACCCGGACGACGCGGTTGATCAGCTCCACGACGTGCACGGGGACCCGGATGGTGCGGGCCTGGTCGGCGAGGGCCCGGGACATGGCCTGCCTGATCCACCAGGTGGCGTACGTGGAGAACTTGTAGCCGCGCGCGTAGTCGAACTTCTCCACCGCGCGGATGAGCCCGAGGTTGCCCTCCTGGACCAGGTCGAGCATGGTCAGCCCCCGGCCCACGTACCGCTTGGCGACGGAGACGACCAGGCGCAGATTGGCCTCGATCAGGCGGCGCTTGGCCATCCGGCCCATGACGACGATCCGGTCCAGGTCGAGCGCGAGCCCGCTGTCGAGCACGGGCGTGGTGCCGAGCTTCTCCTCGGCGAAGAGTCCGGCCTCCACCCGGCGGGCGAGTTCCACCTCTTCGGCGGCGGTCAGCAGGGGGATGCGGCCGATCTCCCGCAGGTACTGACGGAACAGGTCGGCGGAGGGTCCGCCGCTCTCGGTCCGCACGGCTCCGCGCACGGACACGGGCTCGGGCGGGTCGGGCTCGGCGGTGTCGTCGGTGTCGGCGGTGTCGGCGGTGTCGGCGGTGTCGGCGGTGTCGGCGGTGTCGTCAGGGGCGCCGGTCAGCGCCTCGGCGGGCGGTTCGGGGGTGTCATCGGGCGTCGGTTCCGCGGTCGGCTCCGGGTCGCCATGGCTCTGCGCGAGCACGGCCCTGAGCAGTTCCGGCTCGGCACCACCGCGGGCGGTACGGGCTGTCTGCGTGAGGGTGTGGGTCTGCACGAGGGCGACCTCCAGGATGATCGCTGCTCCGGGGGGAGGTGCGGCAGCGGCGCGGTGGAGCGCGGAGTCGACGGCCTGCGCGCCGGAGACTCGGGCACCGCGTTCAGTGTGGGGTACGACACATCTCCGCCACGAGGGGCGTGCGGTGACTTTTTGCCTCCGGTGCGTGACCGGGTGGTGATCCTGGAGCGCTAGAGCGCTTCCGCTCCTTGGGCGAGCAGGGCTTGGTCGTACTGCTGGAGAACCCACAGCTCGTTCTGGACGAACACCGACTGAGCCGGATCACCCTGTTGGCCAAGACGCGTCAAGGTGACGTGCATCTGGGCAACCTGCCGCTCTACCGCACGGCGACGAACGGCAACCAGATGAATGCCCGCGTAGGAAGAGTCAACGTTCTTGCGCCTGAACTGCTCAACCGCAAGTTCGGTGATCACAGACTTGATCGAGTCATCCGGCGCGGCTTCGAGAACGTGATGCAAGTACTCCTGAGAATCCTGAACGCCGAGTTCTGCGCCACCGGCGTCAAGGATTGCCTGACGAACGGCCGCATACGGCGCGGCGGTGAACTCATCCACCCCAAACGCATCGAACGCCGGCGTCACCAGCTCAGGTGACTGGAGCGCTAGCTTGAGCAGCTCACGTTCGGCAATGTATACCGGATTACGCAGCGTGAGGGCAGGGCCAGAAACCGCGGAGGCCGGGGCCGCTTCCTCATAGGCGCGACGGCTGGGCGACGCCCCCGTGCGCTGCTGGCCACCGTTCCTCCGGCTCGTGTAGCCCACCCGGTCCACGACGTACTCTTCGTCGCGGATACCAACCAGTCCGGCCAATTGCACTGCTACTTCCCGGCGTTGCGTGCGTTCCTTGATCTTGGCCACCACAGGAACCGCCTCGTCCAAGGCCGCTGCCCGCCCACCGGGCGTATCCAGGTCGTAGCGGTCGATGATCTTCCGGAGCGCGAACTCGAAGAGCGGGGTGCGGGGCTGGGCCAGGTCCGCGACGGCCTCGTCGCCCTTGGCGAGGCGGAGTTCGCAGGGGTCCATGCCGTCGGGGGCGACGGCGATGTAGGTCTCGGCGGCGAACTTCTGGTCGTCCTCGAAGGCGCGCAGCGCGGCCTTCTGTCCGGCCGCGTCACCGTCGAAGGTGAAGATGACCCGGGCCGAGCCGTTGTCCATCAGCAGCCGGCGCAGGATCTTGATGTGGTCGCCGCCGAACGCGGTGCCGCAGGTGGCGATGGCGGTGGTGACCCCGGCGAGGTGGCAGGCCATGACATCGGTGTAGCCCTCGACGACGACGGCCCGGCTGGACTTGGCGATCTGCTGTTTGGCGAGGTCGATGCCGTACAGGACCTGGGACTTCCTGTAGATCGCGGTGTCGGGGGTGTTGAGGTACTTGGGGCCGTTGTCGGACTCGTAGAGCTTGCGGGCGCCGAAGCCGACGACCTCGCCGCCGATGTCCCGGATGGGCCACATCAGGCGGCCCCGGAAGCGGTCGATGGGGCCTCGGCGGCCGTCCTGGGAGAGGCCGGAGAGGATCAGTTCCTTGTCGCTGAAGCCCTTGCCGCGCAGGTAGCGGGTGAGGTGGTCCCAGCCCTGGGGGCTGTAGCCGACGCCGAAGTGGAGGGCGGCGGCCTGGTCGAAGCCGCGTTCGGCGAGGAAGATCCGGCCGGTGTCGGCCTCGGGGCCGGTGGCGAGCTGCTCGGCGTACCACTGTGCGGCGACCTTGTGGGCCTCGACCAGGCGGATGCGTTCGCCGCGCTGGTGGGCGGGGTTGTAGCCGCCCTCCTCGTAGCGCAGGGTGATGCCGGCCTGGCCGGCGAGGCGCTCGACGGCCTCGGAGAAGGAGAGGTGGTCCACCTTCATCACGAAGGTGATGGTGTCGCCGCCCTCCTGGCAGCCGAAGCAGTGGAAGAGTCCCTTGCTCGGGCTGACCTGGAAGGACGGCGACTTCTCGTCGTGGAAGGGGCAGAGGCCCTTGAGGTTGCCGCCGCCCGCGCCCCGCAGCTGGAGGTACTCGGAGACCACGGCGTCGATCGGGACCGCGTCCCGTACCGCCTTCACGTCCTCGTCGTTGATCCGTCCTGCCACGGATGAATTCTACGGGGGTCCGGGCGCTCTCCCCGCGCCCCCGGTGCTCAGGGCACCAGGCCCGCGAGCGGTACGTGCGGGTCGGCGAGCGCCTCGACGTCCACCGGCGCACCGGAACGGATGAGGCGCTCGATGTGCTCTGTGACATCCCACACGTTCACGTTCATCCCGGCGAGCACCCGGCCCTCGCGCACCCAGAAGGCGATGAACTCGCGCTTGCCCGCGTCGCCCCGGATGACGACCTGGTCGTAGGAGCCGGGGGGCGCCCAGCCGGTGTACTCCAGCCCCAGGTCGTACTGGTCGGAGAAGAAGTAGGGCAGGCGGTCGTAGCTGACGTCCTGGCCGAGCATCGCGCGGGCGGCCGCCGGGCCGCCGTTCAGGGCGTTGGCCCAGTGCTCGACGCGCAGCCGGGCGCCCAGGAGCGGGAAGCCCGCCACGTCGCCGGCGGCGTGGATGTCGGGGTCGGAGGTGCGCAGGTGCTCGTCCACCGCGATGCCGCCGCCGGCGGCGGGGTCGGCCAGGTCCAGGCCGGCCGCCTCGGCGAGGCCGGTGCGGGGGGCGGCGCCGATGGCGGCGAGCACGTCGTGCGCGGGGTGCTCCTCGCCGTCGTCGGTGCGGACGGCGAGGACCATGCCGTCCTGGCCGATGATCTCGGTCAGCCGGACGCCGAAGTGGAAGCGGACGCCGTGCTCGCGGTGCAGCTCGGCGAAGAGGTTGCCCAGCTCCGGGCCGAGGGCGCCGTGCAGCGGGGCGGGCTCGGGTTCGATCACGGTGACCTCGGCGCCGAACTCGCGGGCGGCCGCGGCGACCTCCAGGCCGATCCAGCCGGCGCCCGCGATCACCAGGTGGCCGTTGTCCCGGCCGAGGGCGGCGAGCACTCCCTTGAGGCGCTCGGCGTGGGCGAGGCGGCGCAGGTGGTGGACGCCCGCGAGGTCGATGCCGGGGACGTCGAGGCGGCGGGGTTCGGCGCCGGTGACGAGCAGCAGCTTGTCGTAGCGGATCAGGGTGCCGTCGTCGCCGAGGCGGACGGTCCTGGCCGTGCGGTCGATCGCGTCGACGGTCTGGCCGAGGTGCAGCTCGATGTCGTTCCGGGCGTACCAGGCGGGCTCGTGGACGAAGACGCTGTCGCGCTCCTCCCTGCCGAGCAGGTGGCCCTTGGACAGCGGCGGGCGCTCGTAGGGGTGGTCCAGCTCGTCGCAGATCAGTATCACGCGGCCGGTGAACCCTTCCGCGCGGAGCGTCTCGGCCGCCTTGGCTCCGGCGAGACCGCCTCCGACGATGACGAACGTCTGGTCCGCGTCCACCACTTGATGCCTCCTCGTGAAGATGCCGCCCTCGGGCGAGCGTCCCGCACCCGGCGTGGTGCGGGAAGAGAGGGCGGCCGGAAACGGGCCGCCCTCGGTCATTTTCCCGCTACATGTGCCGGGTGAGCCTGGCGTGCAGGGTGCGGGCGGAGGCGTCGGTCAGCGAGGCGATCTGGTCGACGACGACCCGCTTGCGCGCGTGGTCGCTCTCCGCCTCGTCGAACAGCGCCCTGAACTGCGGTTCCAGCCCGTCCGACGCGCGCCGGGTGAGCGCCTCGGCCAGCTCGGCGACGACGATGCGCTGATCGGCGCGGAGCAGCTCCTGCTCGGCCCTCTGCATCACGTACCGGTCGGCGACCGCCTTGAGCACCGCGCACTCCATGCGGGCCTCGCGGGGTACGACGAGTTCGGCGCCGTACCCCGTGAGGCGGCCGTCGCCGTACGCGGCGCGGGTGGCGCCCTCGGCGGCGAGGCAGAAGCGGCCGATGAGCTGGCTGGTGGCGTCCTTCAGCCGGGACTGGGCGACCGCCGTGCCGTCGTACCCGTGCGGCCACCACTCCTGGTCCTGGAGCCGGTCGAGGGCCTCGGCGAGTTCGGCGGGGTCGGTGCCGGCCGGGACGTAGCGGCCGACGGCGACCTCGAAGACGGCGTCCCGTTCGGGGTCGGCGTGCAGACAGCCGGGGTCGATGTGGCTGGCGTGCAGACCGTCCTCCACGTCGTGCACCGAGTACGCGACGTCGTCCGCCCAGTCCATGACCTGCGCCTCGAAGCAGGTGCGGGTGCCGGGGGCCTCCTTGCGGAGCCAGTCGAAGACGGGGCGGTCGTCGTCGTAGACGCCGAACTTGGGGGAGGCCGGTTCGGTGGGGTGGGCGCCGCGCGGCCAGGGGTACTTGGTCGCGGCGTCCAGGGTGGCGCGGGTGAGGTTGAGGCCGACGGAGCCCTCGGGGGTGAAGCGCTTGGGCTCGATGCGGGTGAGGAGGCGGAGGGACTGCGCGTTGCCCTCGAAGCCGCCGATGTCGTCCGCGAACTCGTTCAGCGCCTGCTCGCCGTTGTGGCCGAAGGGGGGATGGCCGAGATCGTGCGCGAGGCAGGCCGCTTCGACGAGGTCGGGGTCGCAGCCGAGGGCGGCGCCCAGCTCGCGGCCTACCTGGGCGCACTCCAGGGAGTGGGTGAGGCGGGTGCGCGGGGTGGCGTCCCACGCCGGGGTCCGGGTGCCCGGCGTGACGACCTGGGTCTTGCCCGCGAGCCGGCGCAGCGCGGCGGAGTGCAGGATGCGGGCGCGGTCGCGCTGGAAGGCGGTGCGGCCAGGGCGCTTGTCGGGTTCGGGTGCCCAGCGTTCGACGGCGGTCGGATCGTAGGTTGAGGGGTGTGCGGTGCCTTCCATGCCTCGACAGTAAGCGCAGGTGACGACATCGCGGGGCGGCGGGGCGGGTGATTGCGGGAGGGGTGACGGAATTGTGGTGTTACGCGGGGGTGGAGTGAACCAGGAGGGCGGGTCTCCCGTCATCCCGGACGGGATCGGACACGGGAGGGGCGGGATGAGGATCGGCCGACCGAGGCTGCCGCGCACGGTGCGAGGGCGCCGACGGCTGGTGCGGGGCGTGGTAGCGGGGTGCGTGCTGGCGCTGCTGCCGTCGACCTGGCTGTACGTGTCGACGGCGGACCGGCTGCGCACGGCGGCGGACGTGCCGCGCACCGGGGTCGCGGTCGTCTTCGGCGCCAGTCTGTGGGACGGCGGACCCTCCCCGTACCTGGCGCACCGCCTGGACGCGGCGGCGCGGCTGTACCGGGCGGGCCGGATCAGGGCCGTCCTGGTCACGGGCGACAACAGCCGCGAGGACTACGACGAACCGAGCGCGATGCGCGCCTACCTCAGCCGCCACGGCGTCCCGGCCGAACGCGTCGTCAGCGACTACGCGGGCTTCGACACCTGGGACTCCTGCGCCCGCGCCCGCCGGATCTTCGGTGTCCACCGGGCGGTCCTGATCAGCCAGGGCTTCCACATCCGCCGCGCGGTGGCCCTCTGCGAGGCTGCCGGTGTCACCTCGTACGGCCTCGGCGTCGAGGCGAAGCACGACGTCACCTGGTACTACGGCGGCACCCGCGAGGTCTTCGCGGCGGGCAAGGCGGCCCTGGACGCGGCGTTCCGGCCGGACCCGCGGTTCCTGGGGCCCCGGGAGCGGGGCATCCAGCGGGCACTGGCTCCCTAGCGGGTGTCCCCCAGGGACACCAGCAACGTGCGCAGCATCCGGCCCAGTTCCTCGCGGTCGGCGTCGTCCAGGCCCGAGAGGATCTTCCGCTGGTTCTGGACGTGCCCCTCCACGGTGGCGTCGACCAGGTCCCGCCCGGCGTCGGTGAGCGCGATGTGGAGGCTGCGGCGGTCTCCGGGCGCGGACTCGCGGGTGACGAGACCCCGGGCGACAAGCCGGTCGACGCGGTTGGTGAGGGCGGCGGAGCCGATCATGACGCTCGCCGCCAGCGCCTTGGCCGTCAGCGGTCCGCCGCCGCGCCGCAGGGTGGCGAGGACGTCGAACTCCCAGGTCTCCATGCCGTGCTGGGCGAAGTAGTCCTTCAGCCGCGCGTTGACCAGCCGGGACAGCCGCATGATGCGGCCGACGGAGCCCATCGCGTCGAGATCCAGGTCGGTGCGCTGGGCGGCCCACTGGTCGAGGAAGTCGTCCACGGCGTCACGCATCCGGTCACCTTCTCTTCTCACGTTCGCAGCTCGCGCTTCTCGCTTCGGTCCGCCCCCCGCTCCGACCGGATTACTTCGACGGCGAACTGTTTGACGAAAGCTTAGTTCACTCATACTGTCTCGATGTCAGATAGTTCGACGTCGAAGCAAGGGGACCCATGCAGCCGTCGCCGGCGGACCGCGCCACCGTCTCGCGGATCGTCCGCGCCCGCCCCAGCGTCCGGCACCACCGGCCCGGCCCGGTACCGGCGGAGCTGCTGGACGAGCCGGCCGAACTGGCACTTGAGGCGCCGTCGAGCGTCAACCTCCAGGCCAGGTCCGTCGTCATCGTCTCCGGCGAGCAGGGCCGTGAGGCGCTGACCGAGGCCACCGGCGGGCAGCCGCAGCCGCAGGAGGCGCCGGTGGTGCTGGTGTTCGTCGCCGAGTCCGGCGCCCGGCGCGCCGAGGCCCGGCCCCACCCCGGCCGCCGCGACCACTCGCCGGCCCGGTTCGCCGAGACGTACGGCACGCGTCCATGAGCGGCGGGCGGACGGCACGGACCTCCGCGCTCACCGTGCTGGCCCCGGCCGTCTGGGGGTCCACGTATCTGATCACGACCGAATTCCTGCCGCCCGACCGCCCGTTGCTGGCGTCCACCCTGCGGGCGCTGCCCGCCGGGCTGGTGCTGCTGCTGTTCACCCGCACCCTGCCCCGGGGCGGCTGGTGGTGGCGGGCGGCCGTGCTCGGGGTGCTGAACATCGGCGCGTTCTTCTACTTCCTCTTCCTGGCCGCCTACCACCTGCCGGGCGGCGTGGCCGCGCTGGTGATGTCCGTCCAGCCGATGATCGTGCTGCTGCTCGGCTCGGTGCTGCTCAAGGACCCGGTCCGGCCAGCGCACATCGGCGCCTGCCTGCTCGCCGCGACGGGTGTGGCCATGCTGGTGCTGCAGCCGCACGCCGGGCTGGACGGGGTCGGCGTGGCGGCCGGGCTGCTCGGCGCCCTGTCGATGGCGTCCGGGATCGTGCTCACCAAGAAGTGGGGGCGGCCCGAGGGGGTCGGGCTGCTGGCGTTCACCGGCTGGCAGCTGACCGTCGGCGGCCTGGTGCTGCTCCCCGTCACCCTGCTCGGCGAGGGACTGCCGGATCATCTCACCCGGGCCAACGCCGGCGGGTTCCTCTACCTCGGCGTCGTCGGGGCGCTCATCGCGTACGCACTGTGGTTCCGCGGGCTGTCGCGGCTGCCGGCGCTCGCTGCCTCGTTCCTGTCGTTCGCCTCGCCCCTGTGCGCGACCGTCCTCGGTCATCTCTTCCTGGACCAGAGCCTGCGGCCACAGCAACTCCTGGGCGCGGCGGCGGTCGTGGGGGCCGTCGTGCTCGCCCAGCCGAGGGGGCGCGGGGCATCCGCCGCGCGCCCCGGAGCCTCCCCGACCGCGTACGGCCGGTCGGTGACCCGCCTCGGCCGGGACGAGACCGGCGGGAGCTGACACCACGCGCTGGCGGTGTGCATGACCTCCTCCACCGCGTTCGCGGTCGCGGCGGTGCGGAGCGCGGGAACGTGAGCCGGCTGGACCGAGCGGTGACCGGCGGTGCGCCGGGCGTCCGGCGCACCGTCTTCGCGTTCCCCCCGGCCGCACGCCATTCGTGTGCACCTGGCCCCCTCCCCTTGGTGGGCCCCTGACCTGCTGTTACCTCGTGCCGCCTCACCCGTGCGGGGGCGGCGGGCGCCACCCGTTCACCGCAGCGGGGGCGGCGGCTCGGGAGGCGGTCGGGGCGCGCCGGCCTTTTCCTCGGAGGAGCAGGGGCACGCCCCCTGATCACAGGGAACACGAGTCGGACAAGCTCTGGGGAGCACCATGCGACACACCGCCCGTCTGCTGACCGGCACCGCGCTGGCCGTCGCCGCGGCCGGGCTCGGCACGGCTCAGGCCCACGCGGGCGCGGCGCACCCGCGGACCGCGCGGGTCGGCGGTCTCCAGGTGTACCCGTCCACGGCGGTGCCGGGCAGCCAGGTCACGGTGAACACGGCGGCCTGCGGGGAGAAGGGCGCGGCGATCGGTGACGCGGGGGCGGTGGGCGCGGGGACGTTCGCGCTGGCGCCGACCACGCACGAGGGCGAGGCGACCGGACGGTTCCAGGTGCCGGCGGGCGCGCAGCCGGGGACGTACGAGATCGTCGCGCGGTGCGCGGAGGGCGAGCGGCGGGTGACGGGGGACCTGAAGGTGACCATGGCCGGGGCGTACGGGCAGGTACGGCCGCACGGCAGTGTGAAGACGGGGGTCGGTGGCGCCTTCGGGCCCGGCCCCATGCAGACCACGGCGGGTGTGGCGGCTCTGGCCGTCGCCGCCGCGGGCGGTACCTGGCTCCTGCATCGCCGGGCGAGAGGCGACGGGATCTGACGGACACCCTCCGCTGTCCGTCGCCGGTACCGCGAAGTCCCGCCCCCCAAGGGTCCGATGCCCCTCGTGACCCCTGGGGGGCGGGCCTTCCCTCAAGGGTCGTCTCCGGGAAGGGGTTGCCATGCGCAGGACCGGCGACACCGTCATGGCCGCCGTCACGGCTCTCGCACTCGGTACCGGTGTGTGGCTGCTCGGTACCAGTACCGATACCGGTACTCCCCCGCAGCCGTCCGCCGCCGAGGGCCACCCCGATCCGGGTGGCGGACGCGGCGCCGCCCACCCGCTGATGGCGTCCCCGCCCACCCGCGTCCGCATCCCCGCGATCCGGGTGGACGCGCCCCTGACGGGCCTCTCCCTGACCTCTTCGGGCAGCCTCGACGTGCCTCCCCCCGCCGAGAAGAACCTGGCCGGCTGGTACGAGGCCGGCACCACCCCCGGCGACACCGGCACCGCCGTGGTGGCCGGGCACGTCGACAACACCGAGGGCCCCGCCGTCTTCTACGACCTCGGCGCCCTGAAGCGCGGCGCCACGATCGAGATCGACCGCGAGGACGCCACGACGGCCGTCTTCACGGTGGACGCGGTGGAGGTGTACGCGGCGAAGGACTTCCCCGACGAGAAGGTCTACGGTGCCTCGTCCCGCCCCGAACTCCGGGTGATCACCTGCGGGGGCGGGTACTCCAGGTCGACGGGTTATCAGGGCAACGTGGTGGTGTTCGCGCACCTGACGGGCGCCCGCGGCACCTGAGGGCACGCACCCGGTCAGTCGATGCCGGACCGCTCCACCCCCGTCACGATCCACCGCTGGAACACCAGGAAGACCACCAGCAGCGCCGCGGTCTTCGTGCAGTTCGTCGACTCATGCCTGGCCGACCCCCGGGCGAAGCGGATGTGGAGGGACCTGATGACCGCGATCCAGTACTTCTGGCGCCACCCGCTGGCGGAACAGGTGCGGGAGGAGGGGCGGGAGCAGGGCCGGGCCGAGGCAAGGGCCGAGATGGTGCTGCGCGTCCTCGAATGGCGGGGAGTGCCTGTCCCCGAGGAGATCCGCGAGCGGGTGACGGCTTGCGCCGACCCGGACGGACTCGAACTGTGGGCCCAGCGCGCCGTTCGCGCGACCTACGCCGAGGACCTGTTCACCGAGGAGTGACCCCGGGCCAGGTCTCGGCCGGAACACCTTGGAGCTGACGGGGTAGTTGTTCGGGTATGACCGAGCGACGGGGCTTAGGACTTCGGCTGCGGGAGCGTCCACGCTGGGTGCGGGTGTCGCTGGTACTGAGCGGCACGGTGCTGTGGTGGGGACTGGCCGGTGTGGTCTGGCACGTGGTGTCCGGGCACGCGTGGGGGGATGCGATGACCTTCATGCTGGTTGTGGGGGCCACCATGACCGTCGGCCAGTGGTTGGCCGCGTTGATCAGGCGCAAATGGGGCGACCTCCGGGGTTCCTGAGCGCCAGGCTCGAAATCAGGCCGGTCGGCGACACGACGCCCGAAGAGGCACCCCCACACAGGGTGACGCCTCTCTTTTCGGTGCCGGAACCCACCGGCGATCGGTGGTGAGTCGGGGACCGACGAAGGGCTTTGGGGCTCAGCGGTGGTCGTTGCCCGTCGGCTGGGCGGCCGCGCGGCTAGCTTCCGCGCGGGAGTTCGGCTCAACCAGTCCTGCGATGTGCGCACCAGGCGGTGGCGGCAGCGGCGAGGCGCCGGGTCCACGGGTCGGGGTCGGCGCCGCTGATCTCGGACCAGACGTTGGCGTTGGCGGCGGCGAAGGCCGTGACGCCCTCGGCGCGAGCGGTGTGCCAGGAGGGGATCTCGGCGGCCCAGCGCTCGGCGGATGCGGGAGTGTGACCGGCGGCGATGAGCCAGATGACCCAGTAGCCGGCGTCGAGCCAGGCCGCCCCACGGGTCGCCCAGGCCCAGTCGACCAAGCGGGCCCGGTCCCCCTCGGCAGCATGATCGTCGACGAGGACATTCGCGTTGTTCAGGTCGGTGTGGAGCAGGTGAGGCCCGGCGAAGAAACGGAGGTCGCCGGGGCGGGCGACGTAATGCTCCAGACGCTCCTCGGCGTGACGTAGCTCGATGCCGGGGCAGGAAGTCTCGCCGAGGCGGCGCAGGAAGGAGGCGACTTCGGGGAGATCGGGGGAGCCGGAGGCGTGGTCGGCGTGGTGGCCGCCGAGGGCTTCGAAGCCGAGGAGGTCCCAACCGGCGGCCTTGACGCGCCAACGGAGGGCAGGAGCCAGGCCGGTGAGGAAGCGGGCGACGGCGGCCTCCCGGCACTGGGTCCAGGCGCGGGGGTGGTCGGTGCGCAGCCCCTTGATGTGCCAGGTGCCCGTGGCGGAGGTGACGCGGGCCGCGATCTCGCTGTTGAAGCCCTCGGCGGTCTCCTCGACCGTGAGGAGGGGGCCGGTGTGACTTTCGACGGCGGCACGAGCGGCGGGCGGCAGTCGGTCGAGGCCGATGCGGATGGTCGCCATGGGGGTTCACTCTTCCACGGAGGGCGGGCGCGGATGCGGGGGCTTCGGACAGAAAAACGTCCCGAAGCCCCCGCGGTTCTGTGCGGCCGATTGTCTACCGGTACGGGTTGTCGTCGTTGCAGCCTGGAACGGCCCCTTCGGTCAGCGCCTCCAAGTCCTCCAGGAGGATCACTCCCTCGAGCTCCTCCACGGCTGGCGGCCGGGGGCTGATCTCCACCGTGACAGCGGTCATGACGCTTCCTCGTTTCCGTTTTGGCAGTAGGTGTTCAGCGGCGCCTTCGCCTCCTGGTACGCCTTGGCGAGCGGTCGGCAGACCCGGCAGGTGCCGGAGAGCTGACAGCCGCCGCAGCCACCGGTGCGAAGCATCTGGGCATCGGCGATGCCGGGCAGACGGAGTAGTCCGTCCAGGCCCTCGGACATGAGGTCGATGGGGTTCGCGCGGCCGACCTTGCACATGGTCGCCAGGCCGTGCGGGTCGACGTGGAAGAAGGTGTGGCCGGCCGGGCAGCCCTGGAAGACGCTGGTCTTGTCCAGGAAGCCGGGCGCCTGCGCGGCCAGCGGTTCGGGCGTGCCGGTGTACGTAGGTGAGATCGTGCCGTACTCCTGTCGGCTCGCCCCGTACCGCTCGGCGAGGGCGCGCATGGCGTCCAGTTCGTGGGTGTTGTGCCTGGTGATGATCAGCGCCAGTTCCAGCGCGATACCGGCCTTGTGTGCTGCGAGGAGACCCTTCTCGACCAGCTTGAACGCCCCCGGCTTGCGGGTGAGCGAGTCGAAGCCGTCCGGGGTCGCCCCGTAGAGGGAGACGGTCACCTTGTGCGGTGGCAGGTCGCGCAGGAGGCCGATGATCTCGGGGCGGTGAAGCCGGGAGCCGTTGGTCAGGATCTCGATCAGCATCCCGAAGCGGTGAGCGAGTGTGTACGCGTCCACGAAGTCCCGGTCGATCAGCGGCTCGCCGCCGGTGAACTGGAGCCACAGCACTCCGGCATCCCGCAGCAGGTGCAGGAGCCGGACCTTGTCCGGCCAGGGCAGTCCCTCGAACTTCCGCTCCGCGGGGTAGCAGTGCTCACAGTTGAAGTTGCAGCCCTTGTTGATCTCATATGTGGCCCGGCCGTAGCCGAGGCCGGTACCGGAGCGTACAAGGACGGCGTCCCGCATCACCGCGCCCGCCAGATCCACGCTCCAGGCCGTGCGGGCGTGGTCGAGGAGCCAGCTCGGCAGAGGGTTGCCGCTCTCGGCGGTCGAGGCAAGCTCTTCGTAAAGCGCCCTCCGAGGCGAAAGCTCGCCGACTCACGCGCCAGCACTTGATGCTCCATCAAGTGCTATGAGCTGCTGGGACGTACTTCCCGTTCGACATGTCAACGCACAACAGATCCACGCAGGTTCAACAGCAACCATCGCTAGCAGACCCCATTTGGCCTGGTCAGCACCCTAGCTTGACAGTCGCCCCCACCCCATGCCCAAAGAGGCGGCACCCCCGCACAGGG
>NZ_JBHXLV010000176.1:0-13626 GCF_042721685.1 Streptomyces sp. NPDC058459
GGCCAACCCCGTCACCTCCGTCACCGTCCGCTCGCTCCGGGCGCCCGGAAGGCGTCACCCGACCTCGGGGTCGCCCTTGGTGTACGTGAGCCGCTCCACGGCGCCGGGCCGGAAGTCGTCGTCGATCTTCTTGCCGTTGACGTACAGCTCGATCGCCCCGGCGTCACCGAGGATCAGGTTGATCTTGGTGCTGTCCTGGAAGGTCTTGGACTCGCCCTTGCTCAGCAGTCCGTCGAACAGCATGCGGCCGTTGTGGTCCTTGGCGGAGATCCAGCTCCGCCCGTTCGGTGCGGTGACCCGGACGGTCACCTTGTCCTGCGGGGCGGCCGCGATGGCGCTGTCCGACGGGTCGGACTTCGGCGTGGCGGACTGCTCCGTCTTCGGCGTGGGCGCGGCGGACTTGGTGGCGGTCGGCGAGGCGCTGGCGCCGCCGGCCTGGTTGTCCGTGCCGCCGCCGGTCTCGGACTTGACGGCGGTGAAGCCGACGAAGCCGATGACGACGACGATCGCCGCGACCATGGCCGCGGTCCAGTTGGGTCCCCGGCGCTCGGGGCGGATGCGCTCCGCCTCGAACAGGGGGGCGGCGGGGGTGGGCGCGGGCCGGCCGCCGTGTTCGGCGTCGAACCGCGCGATGAGCGGGGCGGGATCGAGGTGGACGGCCTTGGCGAGGTTGCGGATGTGGCCGCGCGCGTACACGTCGCCGCCGCAGGAGGAGAAGTCGTCCTCCTCGATGGCGTGCACCATGGCGGGGCGGATGCGGGTGGCGTCGCTGACGTCACCCTCGCTCAGCCCGGCCGCGACGCGGGCCTGGCGCAGGGCGGTGCCGACGGAAGGGCCGTCGTGCTCCGGGACGTCGGGGAACGGGGGCTCGTCTGCGGGTGAGTTGCTGCCGATGGACACGGGGGCGCCTTTCGAGCGGGTGAGCCACCTGTGCTGAGCGTTCAGTCTAGGCGGGGTACGAAAGGGTGGGGCAAGCGGGCGAACGGACTTGTACGCCATCGGAATGGCCGGTCAGCCCGACGGCGGGACCGGAGCGGGCGGCCCAGGCCGGTACCTGAACCCCTGCTCTCGCTCAACTTGACGTACTGCGAAGGGAAACGGTTGCCCGCCCATGTCTAACGGGTGGATCACGGTGGTGCCGCCACCCGGCGCAGTCCCGACACGCCGGGTGGCCCGAGTCCCTATCCGTCAGACTCCCCGCGAATCACGGCGAGCACGCCGTCCAGTTCGTCAGGCTTCACCAGAACGTCACGAGCTTTGGAACCCTCGCTCGGTCCGACGATGCTCCGGGACTCCATGAGGTCCATCAGCCGCCCCGCCTTGGCGAAGCCGACCCGCAGCTTGCGCTGGAGCATGGACGTCGACCCGAACTGGGTCGAGACCACCAGCTCGGCGGCCTGGCACAGCAGGTCGAGGTCGTCGCCGATGTCCTCGTCGATCTCCTTCTTCTGCTTGGTGCCCACGGTGACGTCGTCCCGGAAGACCGGCGCCATCTGGTCCTTGCAGTGCTGGACGACCAGCGCGACCTCGGCCTCGGTGACGAACGCGCCCTGCATACGGGTCGGCTTGCTGGCGCCCATGGGCAGGAACAGGCCGTCGCCCTTGCCGATGAGCTTCTCCGCGCCGGGCTGGTCGAGGATGACGCGGGAGTCGGCCAGCGAGGAGGTCGCGAAGGCCAGCCGGGAGGGCACGTTGGCCTTGATGAGACCGGTGACCACGTCCACCGAGGGGCGCTGGGTGGCCAGCACCAGGTGGATGCCGGCGGCACGGGCGAGCTGCGTGATACGGACGATCGAGTCCTCCACGTCACGCGGGGCGACCATCATCAGGTCCGCCAGCTCGTCCACGATCACCAGCAGGTACGGATACGGCTGGAGCTCGCGCTCGCTGCCGAGCGGCGGGGTGACCCTGCCCTCGCGCACGGCGCGGTTGAAGTCGTCGATGTGCCGGAAGCCGTAGGCGGCGAGGTCGTCGTAGCGCAGGTCCATCTCGCGCACCACCCACTGGAGGGCCTCGGCGGCCCGCTTGGGGTTGGTGATGATCGGCGTGATCAGGTGCGGGATGCCCTCGTACGCGGTCAGCTCGACGCGCTTGGGGTCGACCAGGATCATCCGGACGTCCTCGGGGGTCGACCGCATCATGATCGAGGTGATCAGGCAGTTGATGCAGGACGACTTGCCGGAACCGGTGGCACCGGCTACCAGGACGTGCGGCATCTTCGCCAGCGAGTGCGTCACATAGCCGCCCTCGACGTCCTTGCCGAAGGCGACCAGCATCGGGTCGTCGTCCTCGGCGGACTCCGCGAGCCGCAGCACGTCGCCGAGATTGACCATCTCCCGGTCGGTGTTGGGGATCTCGATGCCGACGGCCGACTTGCCGGGGATGGGGCTGATGATCCGCACGTCAGGGCTGGCGACCGCGTAGGCGATGTTCTTGGTGAGCGCGGTGATCCGCTCGACCTTCACGGCCGGCCCGAGCTGCACCTCGTAGCGGGTGACGGTCGGGCCCCGGGTGAAGCCGGTGACGTCGGCGTCCACCTTGAACTGTGAGAACACCGTGCGCAGGGAGTTCACGACGGCGTCATTGGCCTCGCTGCGCGCCTTGCCGGGGCCGCCGCGGGTGAGGAGGTCCAGCGAGGGCAGCGAATAGGTGATGTCCCCGGAGAGCTGGAGCTGCTCCGCGCGGGCGGGCAGCTCGCGGGGCGTCTCGGGGGCGGCCTTGGTGAAGTCGGGGACGCTGCCGTCCGTCTTCCTCCTGCCCGGTACGGGGCGGTCGGCCGGCGCCGGGAGGGGCACGGGGACCGGGGTGGTCTCCTCGCGGTCCCCCACACTCACGCCCTGGGTGAGGTCGGCGACGACCGGGGACGGCGGCATGCCGTGCTGCACGGCGCCGTCGAGCGCGGCGGCGGCGGCCGAGGCCACGTCGACCGCGTCCGTCCCGCGCGGGCCGGACTGCGGCAGCGCGGACCGGCGGGGGCGCCGGCGCCGGTCGAGCGCCTCGTCCTCAGCGGCGTCGGGGTCGTAGTCCCGCGGGGTCCCGCGCCGGCTCCTGGGGCGCGCGGGCGGCTCGTCGCGCCACTGCTCGTCGTAGCCGTAGTCCTCGACGTCGTCCAGGTCGGCCGCGTAGTCGTGCAGCACGCCCAGGCGGATGCCGAGGGCGCGCAGGCGGCGCGGGATGTGGTTGACCGGCGTGGCGGTCACCACGAGCAGCCCGAACACGGTGAGCAGCACCAGCAGCGGTACGGCGAGCACCTCGCTCATGGTGTAGGTCAGCGGGGTGGCGGCGGCCCAGCCGATGAGGCCGCCGGCGTCCCTTATGGCCCGCATGCCGCCGTCACGCGCGGGTGAGCCGCAGGCGATGTGCACCTGGCCGAGCACACCGACGACGAGCGCGGACAGACCGATGACGATCCGCCCGTTGGCCTCCGGCTGCTCCGGGTGCCGGATGAACCGTACGGCGATGACCGCGAACAGTATCGGCACCAGCAGGTCGAGGCGGCCGAAGGCACCGGTGACCAGGATCTCCACCAGGTCGCCGACGGGTCCGCTCAGGTCGGCCCAGGTCCCGGCCGCGACGATCAGCGCGACGGCGAACAGCAGCAGCGCGACACCGTCCTTGCGGTGGGCCGGGTCGAGGTTCTTCGCGCCCTGTCCTATACCCCGGAAGACGGCGCCGACCGCGTGCGCCAAGCCCAGCCAGAGGGCGCGCGCGAGCCGGTACACGCCCCCGGTGGGGCTCGGGGCGGGCCTGGCGGGCACCTTGCGCACAGGAGCCTTGCGCACGGGCGCCTTGCGCGGCGGGGCCTTCCTGGCCGGGACCTGCTTGGCGGCCGCCTTCCTCGCCGCAGCCTGCGCGGGAGCGGCCGCCTTCTTCGCGGGCGGCTTCTTGGCTGCGGAGGGACGTGAGGCCATGGGTCTGAGGTTACCGGGGGAGACGACAGCGGACACGTGTGCCCAGAGCTTCACCCGTTCGTGTCGCCCTTGGCGGAGCGTGATTTTGACGCCCGCTCACGGGACCCGGCGCGGCTGAGGGGACGTCAGCCCTGCGGAGGCAGCGAGGCCGAGCCGTCGGCGCCCGGCTCCAGGGCGTCCAGCGCCCGGCGCAGCCCGGTGAGTTTGCGCTCCAGGTGCGCGGCCGTGGCCACCGCCGCGGCGTCGGCGGACTCCTCGTCCAGCTGCTTGGAGAGCGCTTCGGCCTGCTCCTCGACCGCCGCGAGCCGGGCGGACAGCTCCGCGAGCAGCCCGGCGGGCTCCTTGCTGTCGACCGTGTCCCTGCCGCCACCGCCCTCCAACTGGAGCCGCAGCAGGGCCGCCTGCTCCCGCAGCTGGCAGTTCTTCATGTACAGCTCGACGAAGACGGAGACCTTGGCGCGCAGCACCCACGGGTCGAACGGCTTGGAGATGTAGTCGACCGCCCCCGCCGCATAGCCCCGGAAGGTGTGGTGCGGGCCGTGGTTGATCGCGGTGAGGAAGATGATCGGGATGTCCCGGGTCCGCTCCCGCCGCTTGATGTGCGCGGCCGTCTCGAAGCCGTCCATGCCCGGCATCTGGACATCCAGCAGGATGACCGCGAAATCGTCCGTGAGCAGCGCTTTGAGCGCTTCCTCCCCGGAGGATGCCCGCACCAGCGTCTGATCGAGCGCGGAGAGGATCGCCTCCAGCGCCAGCAGATTCTCCGGCCGGTCATCGACCAGGAGGATCTTGGCCTTCTGCACCATGGCCCGCCCTCCTCGCCCCGGCGGTACACCGGGCGCCGCCCCAGGGGACGACTCCGTTTCGCCGCCCGTCCTTGTGCCGGTCATCGTAGCCGCACCCCGCCCGTCGCCACACCCTGTCACCGCGATGTCACGGTGCACCCGGCTCGAACGCGGGCCGGGCCTGGAAGGTTCCCGGAATCCGAGGTTCCCACACCTGGCAGGTGCACTGAACTACGCCCCCGGGACCGCTCCTGTCGTGCCGTCGTGCCGTCATGCCGTCACTCCGGCCGCATCCACTGTCGCATGACCCCCAGCAGATGATCGGGGTCGACCGGCTTGGTGACGTAGTCGGTGGCGCCCGACTGGATCGCCTTCTCCCGGTCGCCCTTCATCGCCTTCGCGGTCAGCGCGATGATCGGCAGGCCCGCGAACTGCGGCATCCTGCGGATCGCGGTCGTGGTCGCGTACCCGTCCATCTCGGGCATCATGATGTCCATCAGCACGACCGCCACGTCGTCGTGCTGCTCCAGGACCTCGATGCCCTCGCGGCCGTTCTCGGCGTACAGCACCGAGAGTCCCTGCTGCTCCAGCACGCTGGTGAGCGCGAACACGTTGCGGATGTCGTCGTCGACGATGAGCACCTTCTCACCGGCGAACCGCACCGTGCGCACCGGCCGCTCGGTGTTCTCCGGCTCGATGGTGATCGCCTGCTCCGGCAGGTGCTCCGCCGGGGGCAGGCTGCGGCGCCGCCGCCGGAACAGCGCGGCGGGCCCGTTCTGCGTCTCCCGGTACGACTTCACCTCGGCCGGCGTCTCGACCTGGGGGGCGGTCAGCCGGTCGGACAGCTCCGCCTCGGAGGCGACCAGCTCACCGGCCTCCAGCGGGGGCACGGGCTGCTGGTAGCCCTGCGGCGGCAGCTCGCTCGGGTGCAGCGGCAGATACAGCGTGAACGTGGAGCCGCGGCCCGGCTCGCTCTGGGCGTAGATCTCACCGCCGAGCAACTGGGCGATCTCCCGCGAGATCGACAGCCCGAGGCCGGTACCGCCGTACTTGCGGCTGGTCGTGCCGTCCGCCTGCTTGAACGCCTCGAAGATCACCCGCATCTTGCTGGCCGCGATACCGATACCGGTGTCGGTCACCGAGAACGCGATCAGCGCGGCGTCCGGATCGGTGACCGCACCCGCCTCCAGCAACTGCTCCCGGATGATCTGCGGAACGTCCGTGCCGGCGGGCCGGATCACCAGCTCCACGGAACCGGAGTCGGTGAACTTCACCGCGTTGGACAGCAGGTTGCGCAGCACCTGGAGCAGGCGCTGCTCGTCGGTGTGCAGGGTCGCGGGCAGCTCCGGGGAGACCCGCACCGACAGGTCCAGGCCCTTCTCGGCGGTCAGCGGCCGGAAGGTCGCCTCCACATAGTCCACGAGCTGGACCAGCGCGATCCGGGTCGGGGAGACGTCCATCTTGCCGGCCTCGACCTTCGACAGGTCCAGGATGTCGTTGATCAGCTGGAGCAGGTCGGAACCGGCGCCGTGGATGGTCTCGGCGAACTCGACCTGCTTCGGGGACAGGTTGCTCTCCGCGTTGTCGGCGAGCAGCTTGGCCAGGATGAGCAGCGAGTTGAGCGGGGTACGCAGCTCGTGCGACATGTTGGCGAGGAACTCGCTCTTGTACCGCATCGACACCGCGAGCTGCTCGGCACGCTCCTCCAGGACCTGGCGGGCCTCCTCGATCTCGGTGTTCTTCACCTCGATGTCCCGGTTCTGCCGGGCCAGCAGCTCGGCCTTCTCCTCCAGTTCGGCGTTGGAGGACTGGAGCGCCTTCTGCCGGTTCTCCAGCTCCTCCGAGCGGTCCCGGAGCTGCTCGGTCAGCTCCTGGGACTGCTTCAGCAGTTGCTCGGTCTTGGTGTTGACGGAGATCGTGTTGACGCTGGTGGCGATCATCTCCGCGATCTGGTTGAGGAAGTCCCGCTGGATGTGCGTGAACGGCGTGAAGGACGCCAGCTCGATCACCCCGAGCACATTGCCCTCGAACACCACCGGCAGCACGATGACCTGGGCCGGCGGGGCCTCGCCGAGCCCGGAGGAGATCTTCAGGTAGCCGCTGGGCACGTCCCTGACGAGGATCGTCCGCTTCTCCTGCGCTGCCGTCCCGATCAGCCCCTCACCGGGCCGGAACGAGGTCGGCATGGCGCCCGTGGAGCAGCCGTAGGAGCCGAGCATGCGCAGCTCGTAGCCTTCCGCGCCGTCCCCGGCGGGGTCCTGGCCGTCGGCCGCGGGCATGGTCAGGAAGAACGCGCCGTGCTGCGCGGAGACCACCGGGGTCAGCTCGCTCATGATCAGCGACGCCACGTCCGCCAGGTCCCGGCGGCCCTGCATCAGGGCGGAGATCCGGGCGAGGTTGCCCTTGAGCCAGTCCTGCTCCTTGTTGGCGATCGTGGTGTCGCGCAGGTTGGCGATCATCTTGTTGATGTAGTCCTGGAGTTCCTGGATCTCCCCGGACGCGTCCACGTCGATCTTCAGGTTCAGGTCGCCACGGGTCACAGCGGTCGCCACCTTGGCGATGGCGCGCACCTGCCGGGTCAGGTTCCCGGCCATCTCGTTCACCGAGTCGGTCAGGTCCCGCCAGGTGCCGTCCACGTCCAGCACCCGGGCCTGGCCGCCGAGCTGGCCCTCGGTGCCCACCTCGCGGGCGACCCGGGTGACCTCCTCGGCGAAGCTGGAGAGCTGGTCGACCATCGTGTTGATCGTCGTCTTCAGCTCCAGGATCTCGCCCCGGGCGTCGATGTCGATCTTCTTGGTCAGATCGCCCTTGGCGATCGCCGTCGTGACCATGGCGATGTTGCGCACCTGGCCGGTCAGGTTGGACGCCATCCCGTTCACCGACTCGGTGAGGTCCTTCCAGGTACCTGCCACCCCGGGCACGTGCGCCTGACCGCCCAGGATGCCGTCCGTACCCACCTCACGGGCCACCTTGGTGACCTGGTCGGCGAACGAACTCAGCGTCTTCACCATCGTGTTGATGGTGTCGGCGAGCTGCGCCACCTCACCGCGCGCCTCGATGGTGACCTGGCGCGTCAGGTCACCGTTGGCCACCGCGGACGCCACCTGGGAGATGTTCCGCACCTGCATGGTCAGGTTGTTGGCCATCAGGTTGACGTTGTTGCTGAGGTCCTTCCAGATGCCCGTGACACCCGGTACGTGCGCCTGCCCGCCCAGGATGCCCTCGGTGCCCACCTCACGCGCCACCCGCGTCACCTGCTCGGCGAAGCTGGACAGCTGGTCCACCATCGTGTTGACCGTGGTGACCAGTTCGAGGATCTCGCCCTTGGCGTCGACCGTGATCTTCTTCGACAGGTCGCCCTTGGCCACGGCCGTGGTGACCTCGGCGATGTTGCGCACCTGGATCGTCAGGTTGTTGGCCATGAAGTTCACGGACTGCGTGAGGTCCTTCCAGGTGCCGGAGACACCCTGCACCTCGGCCTGACCGCCGAGCATGCCCTCCGTACCCACCTCACGGGCCACCCTGGTGACCTCCTGGGCGAACGACGACAGCTGGTCCACCATCGTGTTCAGGGTGTTCTTCAGCTCCAGGATCTCCCCGCGCGCGTCCACGGTGATCTTCTGGGAGAGGTCACCGCGCGCGACCGCGGTGGCGACCTGGGCGATGTTGCGCACCTGGGCGGTGAGGTTCCCCGCCATACCGTTCACCGAATCGGTGAGGTCCCGCCACACACCGGCCACGCCCGGCGCCTGCGCCTGACCGCCGAGGCGGCCCTCGGTGCCCACGTCACGGGCCACCCGGGTCACCTGGTCGGCGAAGGCGGAGAGCTGGTCCACCATCGTGTTGATGGTGTTCTTCAGCTCCAGGATCTCGCCGCGCGCGTCCACGTCGATCTTCTGGGACAGGTCGCCGTTGGCCACCGCCGTCGTCACCTGGGCGATGTTGCGCACCTGGGAGGTGAGATTGCCGGCCATGAAGTTGACGGAGTCCGTCAGCTCCTTCCAGGTGCCGGACACCCCGTCCACCCGGGCCTGCCCGCCGAGGCGGCCCTCCGTGCCCACGTCACGGGCCATCCGCGTCACCTGGTCGGCGAAGCTGGACAGCTGGTCCACCATCGTGTTCACGGTGTTCTTCAGCTGGAGCATCTCACCGGACACGTCCACGGTGACCTTCTGCGACAGATCGCCGTTGGCCACCGCTGTCGTCACCTGGGCGATGTTGCGCACCTGCCCGGTGAGGTTGCGGAAGGCGGTGTTGACCGAGTCCGTCAGGTCCTTCCACGTACCGGCCGCGCCCGACACCTGCGCCTGACCGCCCAGCTCACCCTCGACACCGATCTCCCGCGCGACGCGCGTCACCTCGGCGCCGAACGCCGACAGCTGGTCCACCATCCCGTTGACGGTGTTCTTCAGCTCCAGCATCTCGCCCGCCACGTCCACGGTGACCTTCTGCGACAGGTCACCGCTGGCCACGGCCGTCGTCACGGCGGCGATGTCCCGCACCTGAGTCGTGAGATTCCGGAACACCGTGTTCACGGAGTCCGTCAGATCCTTCCACGTGCCCGCCGCACCCGGCACGTTCGCCTGCCCGCCGAGCCGGCCCTCGGCACCGACCTCGTTGGCCACCCGGGTGACCTCGTCCGCGAAGATCCGCAGCGTCTCGGTCATCTGGTTGATCGTCTCGGCGAGCTGCGCCACCTCGCCCCGCGCGGGCACGGTGACCTTCTGCGACAGATCACCGTTGGCCACCGCCGTCGTCACCTGGGAGATCCCGCGCACCTGCGCGGTAAGGTTCCCGGCCATCGTGTTGACGGAGTCGGTCAGCTCCTTCCACACCCCGGCCACGCCCGGCACCTGCGCCTGGCCGCCGAGGATGCCCTCGGTGCCCACCTCGCGGGCCACGCGCGTCACCTCGGACGAGAACGAGGAGAGCTGCTCCACCATCGTGTTGACGGTGTTCTTCAGCTCCAGCATCTCGCCGGCCACCTGCACGGTCACCTTGCGCGACAGATCGCCGCCGGCCACCGCCGTCGTCACCAGCGCGATGTCCCGCACCTGTGCGGTCAGCCGGTTCGCCATGGTGTTGACGGACTCCGTCAGGTCCTTCCAGGAACCCGACATGCCCCGCACCTTCGCCTGCCCGCCGAGCTTGCCCTCGGTGCCGACCTCGATGGCCACCCGGGTGACCTCGTCGGTGAAGTTGGAGAGCTGGTCCACCAGGTTGTTGACGGTCCGGCCGACCTTCAGGAACTCGCCCCGCAGCGGATGCCCGGTCCCGTCCGGCGCCTCGGTGCGCAGGTCCATGCGCGGCGACAGATCACCCTCCGCGACCGCCGTCAGCACCCGGCTGACCTCGGACACCGGCCGCACCAGATCGTCGACCAGCGCGTTGGAGTTCTCCACGGCGGCCGCCCAGGAGCCCTCGCAGGCGCCCGTCTCCAGCCGCTCGGTGAGCTTCCCCTCCCGCCCGACCGTGCGCCGCACCCGCGACAGCTCACCGGTCAGATGCAGATTGCGGTCGGCCACCTCGTTGAAGACCGCCGCGATCTCCGACATCACGCCGTCGCCGGACACCGTGAGCCGCTTGCGGAAGTTCCCGTCGCGCATGGATTCCAGCGCGCCGAGCAAGCGGTTGAGGGCAGCGGTGTCCACCTCGGTGACACCGCCGTTCCCGCGCGGGGACGGTCGGCCCTTCGCGCGCGTCTTATGGCCCCGCGTCGCTGCGCCAGACTCCACTGTGTCCCTCCCGGAGGGGTAGACCGTCACTGCCGTGCCCGGCCGCGCCGGACCGGTGATCCGGCGGCATCCAGGGGCTGCTGCCCGTCGTGCACGGAACACACGCGGTCCGGACGGACCTTCATCAAAATCCTGCCCAGTGTTTCACCCCTGCCGAACCAGGCCATAACAGTTCGGCAGCTTCGCACACGGTTCGCACACCGTGGGGGGTAATCACCGGCGACCGGCATCCACCGCGACGGCGAAGGTAAGTAACCTTGCATCCGGCTGTCCAGCCGCACCGGCCCGACCGGCCTGGGCGGCGGCACGAGAAGGACACGGGCATCGGAGGGGCCGCAGAGGATGACCACCGGACTGATCTCGGGGGGACCTCCCCCGGAGCCATGGCCCAACGGCGAGCGGACCCCGCAGCAGCGGTCCGAGCCGTCCGGCCCGCCGGCCCCGCACGTCGACGACAGAGCAAGGAGTTCCGTGATCACCGCCCGCGCGGCCGCCAGTTTCGAGCCCGTCGGGCGTTCGGTCGCCACCGCACGCGCCTTCGTCCGCGACACCCTCCAGGGCTGGGGGTTCGCCGACATCGTGGACGACGCCGTGGTGCTCACCAGCGAGCTGGTCACCAACGCCGTGGTCCACGCGGGCACCGAGGCGGAGGTCCTGTGCCTGCGCACCGAGCACGGCACCCGTATCGAGGTCTCCGACCGCTACCCCGAGCGGGAGGTCCCGCTGCAGAGCGCGCACGCCGTCATGGGCAGCCCCGACCGTGAGGGCGGCCGCGGCCTGCAGCTCTGCGCGGCCCTCGCCACCCGCTGGGGCGTCGAGTACACCCCCACGCACAAGAAGGTCTGGTTCCAGCTCGACCTGCCCGAGCGCCAGGTAGGCACCCGCGCCGCGGGCCCGGCCCTCCCGCCCGACCTCCTCCCCCTGGCCGACGGCCGGGTCCGCGTGGCCGTCCTCCAGATCGACCGCAAGGGCTGCGTCAGCGCCTGGAACGAGGACGCCGAGGAACTCTTCGGCTACCCGGCGAACGAGGTCGTCGGCAAGCCCCTCACCGACCTCGCCGCCTGGCCGCACACCCCCGGCACCGGCACCGGCATCGCCGAGGCGCTCCAGCTCTCCCGCTGGGAGGGCAGCTACGGCATCCAGGGCGCCGACGGCCGCGTCTCCCCCGTCTACGCCTCCCACCTCCGCGTCCGCGACACCGGCGGCGAGCCCTCCACGGTCTGCCTCCTGGTCCGCGACCACGAGCGCGCCGTCCTCCAGACCCCCACCCGCCTCCCCGCGGGCGACCAGGGCGGCTCCGACGGGCAGAGCGCCGACCCGTTCGAGGTCTTCATCGGCTCCCCCGCCCCCGACGACCTCGACGGACTCCTCCAGCGCACCGTCGAGCGGGCCCGCGACATGCTCGACGGCGACTCCGCCTTCCTGCTGCTGGCCACCGACGACGAGACGGAACTCGAGGTCCGCGCCTCCACCGGCCTGCCCTCCACCCGCCAGCGCTTCGCCCGCGTCCCCGTCGAGGCGGGCCCCGGCCGCTACGGCTCGGCGCGCATGCCCGCCGTCCACGAGGATCTGAGCGTCATCCCCAGCGCCGCCGTACCGCTCCTGGCCGGCACCGGCATGCGCTCGGTGGTCACCGTGCCCCTCAAGGTCGAGGGCCGCCTCACCGGCTCCCTCGGCGTCGCCGCCGAGGCACCGGGCCGGTACTCCAACGAGGAGGCGCTGCGCCTCCAGTTCGCCGCCGACCGCATCGCCCTGGCCGTGGAGTCCGCCCGCCTCGGCGAGCTGGAGCGGCTGCGCCGGGGCTCGCTCAGCTTCCTGGTCGAGGCATCCGACCTGCTGGCCGGCACCCTGGACCGTGACCAGACCCTCGCCCTGATGGCACAGATGACGGTGCCGACCCTGGCCACCTGGTGCGCGGTCTACACGATCAGCGAGCAGTCCGCCGACCCGTATCTGTCGTACGTCCTGCACGAGGACGAGGAGTTCATCGACGGCATCAAGTCGCTGCTGTCGAAGATCCCGCCGCCCGAGCCGGTACTGACGCCGGGCGCCCGCGTCTGGCCGCTGCCCGGCGAGGTCGCCCACCAGGCCGCCCTGCGCAGCTCCATGCGCAGCCTGGGCCTGTCCGGCGGACCCACCCAGCAGCTCGCCTCCAGCACCGGCCCGACCCTGGCCACGGCCTCGGCGGTCGGCGGCGAGACGGTCGTACTGCCGCTGGTGGCCCGCAACCGCGTGATCGGCATGCTGACCCTGGGCAAGCCCGCCGACGAGCACTTCCGCCAGGAGATCCTGGAGCTGGCCGAGGATCTGTCCCGCCGGGCCGCCCTGGCTCTGGACAACGCCCGCCTGTACTCGGAGCGCACGGCCATCAGCCAGGCCCTCCAGCGCAGCCTGCTGCCCCCCGGTCTGCCGCCGATCGACGGCGTCGAGGTCGATGTCATCTACCGCGCGGCCGGCGAGGGCAACGAAGTGGGCGGCGACTTCTACGACCTCTTCCCCATCGGCGACGGCGCGTACGGCTTCGCGATCGGCGATGTCTGCGGCACCGGCCCGAACGCGGCCGCCGTCACCGGCCTGGCCCGGCACGCCCTGCGCCTGCTGGCCAGGGAGGGCCTGAGCGGCCCGGCGGTGCTGGAGCGGCTGAACTCCGCCATCCTCGACGAGGGCGACCGCAGCCGCTTCCTCACCCTGCTGTACGGCGAGCTGCGCCCGCAGGCGAACGGCGGCGCCGAGCTGAAGGTGGTCTGCGCCGGCCACCCCCTCCCGCTGCGCCTGCGCCAGGACGGCACGGTCACCGCCGCCGCCGAACCCCAGCCCCTGCTCGGCGTCATCGAGGACCTGGAGCTGTACGAGGAGACGGTCACCCTGGACCCCGGCGACGTCCTGCTGTGCGTCACGGACGGCGTCACCGAACGCCGCGAAGGCACCCGCATGCTGGGCGACGACGGCCTCGCGGACGTCCTGACGACCTGTACGGGACTCACGGCGGGCGCGGTCGCGGCGCGCGTCCTGCGGGCGGTGGAGCGGTTCGCCTCCGACGCCCCGTCCGACGACATGGCGATCCTGGCGATGCGGGTTCCGGGGCTTCAGCGGGACTGAGGCCCGTGGGCCCGCCGCCCGGCGGTCCCACCCGGACATGCAAAAGGCCCCACCCGCTGAGGGTGGGGGCGTACAGCTTTCGCCGAGCCCCCAAAC
>NZ_JBHXLV010000177.1:0-13590 GCF_042721685.1 Streptomyces sp. NPDC058459
GCCGTGGTGACGTCGGGGGCCCGAAGTCTCCCGAGACGCCGCCGGGTTCCGGCTCAGCGGGCGGCGGCCCTGCGCATGACCTCGGAGACCGGGCCACCGGTGCGCGGCATCAGGGGCGGCGATTGGGACAGGGCGAAGGACTCCGGCGCGGAGTGCGCGTTCGGATGGCGTCCGCCGCGTCCCTCGCCCAGCACCTGCCAGCCGTCGTGCGTCAGCGTGATGTAGGCGCCGCAGCGCAGCCCGTGCAGCGTGCAGGCGTCGCGCAGCCCCCACATCCAGGCGCCGTCCTCCTCCGTCCAGCGCGCGTCGCCCTCGCGGCAGTACAGCAGCACGGCGGTACGCACCGGGGTGCGGCGGCGCAGGTCGTGCGGGATGACCCGGCGCAACTGGTCCAGCAGGGCGTTGCGGAACATCCAGCCGTCCGCCGGGGCGGAGCGCCGGGTGAACGAGGCGCTGGCGTGCAGCCGTTCGTCGGCGTCCAGGACGGCCACGATCGCGGTGGACGGCCTGGGGCGGTGGCGGACGTGCAGGCCGCTGACGACCTCGCGCGGGTTGCGCAGCAGGGGGATTCCGGCGGCGGCCCACTCGGCGGGTTCGAGCAGACGGCTCACGGAAGCGGCGGACGCGGACGTCGACAACGAGGCCGCCGAGGACGAGGCGAATCCGAAGGTCACGTTCCTCCCTTCGGCTACGCGCCCACACTGCGGGCGAGGTCGGATTCGGGGGAGCGCGCACCGCAGTAAAGCCCAACCGGAACACGGGAGCCGTGCGGGGAGCGGACCTCAATTCTCGCTGTCGAACTTGGATGCGGCAACGAGCAATTGAGGCCGCCGATGCTTATCTGACGGTCCGGGGGTTATATCCCTACCCACGGAGGCCGTTGCCGACGCCTGAGGCGGGTGTCGTCCGCGAACCGCGACCCGGGACTCTCTGGCCGGCTACCCTGAGCGGAATGGGTACCCACAGGAAAGTGACTACCTCAAGAGGGGTGGCATGACCGCACCGGCGGCGCGGGACACGTCTGTCGAACCGGCGCTCGCCTGTCCGGTCTCGCCGGTGCTTGACATCGTCTTCAGCCGCTGGACGACCCCGATCCTCTGGTGCCTGAACGAGTTCGGGCGGCAGCGGTTCCTCGTGCTCCAGCGGAACATCGCCACCATCACGCCCAAGGTGCTCACTCAGCGGCTGCGCCAGCTGGAGAGGGACGGCCTGGTGGTGCGCACCCACCACCCCGAGGTGCCGCCGCGCGTGGAGTACGAGATCAGCGAGCTCGGGCGCAGCCTCGCGCCGATCTTCGCCCAGCTCGCCGACTGGTCGGCGCAGAACCTGCCGATGGTCGACCGGGCGCGCCAGGAGTTCGACGCGGGCTGAGCGGGCGGTTCCGGCCGGCGGGACGGTGCCTCAGGCGCTGATGCGGGCGTCGTCGTCGCCCTCGTCGTCCATGCCCTCCTCCATGACCTCCTCCACTTCCACGGGCCGCTGGGCGAGGAGCCGTTCGGCGCGGTCGGGGGCGAGGTCCAGGGTGGGCATGAGCTGCGGAAGGGTGATGCTGGGCAGGAGGTGCCGCAGCAGGACCGTCACCCGCTCGCTGAGGTCCGCACGCTCGCACAGGATCTGCGACATCCACTGGACGCCGGTGAAGGCACCGGCGAGCAGGTCCGCCGTCTCCGCCGGATCGACGTGCGGCAGCAACTCCCCGCGCTCCCGCGCCTCCACGAGCAACTGGGTGAGCCGGTTCGCCCAGGACTGGAAGGGGGTGCCGTGGAACGGGTTGCTCCGCTCCGCCCCCTCCCCCCACTGGTCCATCGCCAGCCCGACACTGGCCCGCGTCAACGGGTCGTGCCGCAACTGGTGCGCGAACAACAGCCCCTGGTCGATGAGTTCCTGCATCTTGGTGCGCTGCGGGGGCAGCGGGCCCACTTCCAGCTGGGCCGCGATCACGCCGAGCGCCAGCTCCTCCTTGGAGGCGAAGTGGAAGTACAGGCCACCCTTCGTGACCCCGGCGCGCGCGAGGATCTCGGTGATCGTGGCGGCGCTGTAGCCGCGTTCGTCGAAGACGGCGGCCGCCGCCAACAGGATCGTCTTGCGGGTCTGGATCGCGCGTGCTTGGCGTGCCATGGGCTGTCGCCCCTGTTTCTATGTCAGAGCTTGATCAGGGTTGCACACGAAGAGAACCGGACTGTCAGTATTTTGTCGAGGGGGAACGAGCTTTGACCGCACCGGACTCAAAGGGCAATCCATGTCTGAAGGCATCAGCTTCATAGCCGATCGCATCGTCGCCGGCATCTCTCCGGCCGGACGGACGGTCATGACGCAGGCCCCTGACCCCGCCGCGCCGCCCGAGGACCAGACCGGCTCGCTGGTTCTTGTACCGGACTCCGAGGACGCCGGTCAACCTCCCTCGCGCGGCGGCCGGGCCACCGCCGAACTGGTCCACCGGCCGGACGCCGCCGACGCCTTCCCCGTGGAGTGGACGCGGCTGGCCGAACACCGCTATCGGGTCGCGGTCGACTGGCCCGCCGGTCATCGCTTCTTCGCTCCGCTCCCCGGTGGCTACCAGGACCCCCTGCTGATCGCGGAGACCACACGGCAGACCGCCATGATGATGGCCCACGCCGAGTACGGCGTCCCGGCCGACCACCACTTCGTCATGCGGGACATGCAATACGCCCTCGCCACCGCCGACTTCGGCCTCACCGACGCCTCCGGCCGGATCGACGTCGTCATCCACTGCGCGGAGGCCGAGCCGCGCTCCGGGAGCCTGGCCAGGATGCGGGTCCGGCTCCGCTTCGAGCGTGACGGCCGTCTGCTGGCCACGAGCGTGGGGAGCCTCAGATGCACCTCGGACCGGGCCTACCGCAGGATGCGCGGCGACCGGCCGGCCGCGGTCGGCGATCCCGTCCCGCTGCTGGAGGCCGTACCGCCCGGTCGGGTCGGCCGGCTCGATCCCAGGGATGTCGTGCTCGCGCCGCCCGAGCGAGGGACCGGCTGGCGGCTGCGGCTCGACACCACCCATCCCACGCTCTTCGCGCGGGCCAACGACCATGTCCCCGGAATGGTGCTGCTGGAGGCCGCCCGGCAGGCCGCCGTCGCGCTGGCTCCGGAGGGCCGCTTCCTGCCGGCCTCGATGGCGATCACCTTCCACCGGTACGCCGAACTGACCGAGCCCTGTCTTGTCCGCGCCTGGAGCGAAACCTCCCCCGAGGGTGATGTGTCGGTCCATGTGGAGGGCGTCCAGGGCGGCGAGGCCGTCTTCACGGCCACCCTCGGCGACAATCCGGAGACGGCCCGATGACCCGGCGCGTCCTCATCACCGGATCGAGTGGTTTCATCGGCGGCCACGTCCTGAGCGCCGCCCGCGCCGCCGAGGACGTAAGGCTCCGCCTGTTCGTCCGCACCCCGCCGGTCACCCCCGACCCCGCCGTCGAGTACGTGCACGGCGACCTCACCGACCCCGTCTCGCTGTACGGCGCCTGCGCGGACGTGGACGCCGTCGTGCACTGCGCCGGGCGGATCGGCGGCGACGCCGAACTGCTGCGCCGGGCCAACGATCTCGGCACCCGCGCCCTGGCGGACGAGGTGCGGCGGGCCGGAGTCGCGCGGTTCGTCTACCTCGGTACGGCCGCTGTGCACGGACGCGGGCCCTTCCGCGCGGCCCGGCCCGGCGAACTGCCTGTCGCCCCGGCGTCCGACACCAGCCGCACCCGCGCGGCCGCCGAGGAGCATGTCCTCGCGGCGGGCGGAACGGTTCTGCGCCCCCACCTCGTCCACGGCAGGGGCGACCGCTGGGTGGTCCCCGGCATCCTTGCCCTGCTGCGCACCCTGGGCGGCCTGCCGGACGGCTGGGCGGGGCTCCAGTCCATGATCGACGCGGACACCCTGGGGCGGATCGCGTTCGCGGTGGCAACCAGGGGTCCCGGGGACGGTGTGGGACGCGTCCACTACGTCAGCCACCCGGACCCCGTGCCGGGGGAGGCGCTGCTGTCCACCGTGGCCGGGACGTTCGGGCTCTTCGGCGCGGAAACGCCGCGCGTCTCGGCGGAGACCGCGCGGCGGCGGGTGCTCGACCACCCCGCGGCCCGCCACCACCTCGGCATGGTCGCCGTCGACCACTGGTTCGCCGACGAATCGCTCTGGAGCGGGTACGGCGTCGGGCCGGGCGCCGGATTCGCCGCGCGCTTCCCGGCGTACGCCGACTGGTATCGCGGCCGGGCCGGGTCGCCGCCACGGGAAGCCGGGAGCCGACCGGGGTTTGAAAGGACGCGATGACGTGAGGCGACGTTCTGAGATCCCCGCCACGCGCGCGTGGCCGGGATCTGCGTCGCGCGCGGCGCGGCTCTGCGCACAGCCGCACGCCCCTGATAGGACCGGATCATGACGCGAGGAACCGGCCGCCACCTGCTCGCCACCAGCCTGCGCTCCCTGAAGGTGCGCAACTTCCGGCTCTTCGCGGGCGGCCAGATCGCCTCGGCCACCGGCACCTGGATGATGGCGGTCGCCCAGGACTGGCTCGTACTGGAGCTGACCGGCGACTCGGGCGCGGCCCTCGCCACCGTCACCGCCCTCCAGTTCACCCCCGTCCTCCTGCTGACCCTCTATGGCGGCCGGCTGGCCGACCGGTACGACAAGCGTGCCCTGCTGACCGGCGCCAACATCGCCTCCGGCGTCTTCGCCCTGGCCCTCGGCCTGCTGGTGACCGCCGACGCAGCCCGGCTGTGGCACGTCTACGTCGCGGCCGCCGCGCTCGGCGTGGCCAACGCCGTGGAGGTACCGGCCCGGCTGTCCTTCATCACCGAACTCGTGGGCCCCGAACTGCTCCCCAACGCCTCCGCGCTCAGCGGCGCCTACTTCAACATCGCGCGCGTACTGGGCCCTTCGCTGGCCGGGCTGCTCATCCAGTGGTCGGGCACCGGCACCGCCATGCTCCTCAACGCCGTCAGCTACACGGCCACGGTCGCCGCACTGCGCGCCATGCGCCCGGCGGAGCTGCACCGCGCGCCCCGCCCGGCCACACCCGCCCGCGTCACCGAGGGCCTGGCCCAGCTACGGACCCGGCCCGACCTGCTCACGACGTTCGCGCTGGTCGCGGCGGTCGCCCTGTTCGGCCTCAACCTGCCATTGACACTGCCGCTCATGGCTCGCGTCGTGTTCCACACGGAAGCCGCCTCCTTCGGGCTGCTCACCGCGGCGCTCGCCGGCGGCTCCCTGCTGGCCGCCCTGGTCGGCACCCTGCGCCGGAGCCGCCCCTCGGCGCGGCTGGTGGCGGTCTGGGGGTGTGCGTTCGGCGCGCTGGAGGTGATCACGGGGTGGGCGCCGAACCTGCCGGTCGCGCTGGTGCTGCTGGTGCCCACCGGATTCGCCTCGCTGTACTTCGTCCAGGCGGCGAACCACCGCATCCAGCTCGGCGGCGACCCGGCCCACCGAGGCCGCGTGATGGCCCTCTACACCGTGATCCTGCAAGGCAGCACCCCGCTCGGCGCCTTCTTTGTCGGCGCAGCCACCCACACCCTCGGGGCGCGCTCGGGACTGTGGGCGGGCGGAGCGATTGCGTCGACCGCCGCCCTCGTGGCCCTGGCCGGGGCACGGGCGGACGCGCCGCTGCCAGCTCCTGGAGATGAACGGGTCCGGCCGACGGGGAGCCACCCGTAAGGCGAGTGGCCGGATGTCGGTGGGGTGCGGTTGCATGGGGGCATGAACGACCTGGAGCAGCTGCGCACCGAAGCCGACACCGTCCTCGCCGAGCTGGTCGGCGCCCCTGAGGGAGCGGCCCGGCTGCGGGAGGACCAGTGGGAGGCGGTCAAGGCCCTGGTCGTGGACCGTCGCCGGGCCCTGGTCGTACAGCGCACCGGCTGGGGCAAGTCGGCCGTGTACTTCGTGGCCACCGCGCTGCTCCGCCGCCGAGGCTCGGGTCCCACGGTGATCGTCTCGCCGCTGCTGGCGCTGATGCGCAACCAGGTCGAGTCGGCCGCGCGGGCCGGTATCCAGGCCCGCACCATCAACTCGGCCAACCCCGAGGAGTGGGACGTCATCCACGAGGAGGTCGGGCGCGGCGAGGTCGACGTGCTGCTGGTGAGTCCGGAACGCCTCAACTCCGTCGACTTCCGCGACCGCATGCTGCCCAAGCTGGCGGCCACCACCGGCCTGCTGGTCGTGGACGAGGCGCACTGCATCTCCGACTGGGGTCACGACTTCCGCCCCGACTACCGCAGGCTCCGGACGATGCTCCAGGAGCTGGCGCCGGGCGTCCCCGTGCTCGCCACCACCGCCACCGCCAACGCGCGCGTGACGGCCGACGTGGCTGAGCAACTGGGCACCGGCGCGGGCGAGGCACTGGTGCTGCGCGGCCCTCTGGACCGGGAGAGCCTGCGGCTCGGTATGGTGCGGCTGCCTGATGCCGCGCACCGGCTGGCCTGGCTTGCGGAGCACCTGAACGAGCTGCCGGGCTCGGGGATCATCTACACCCTGACCGTCTCGGCCGCCGAGGAGGTGACCGGCTACCTCCGCGCGCGCGGCTTCGCCGTCGCCTCCTACACCGGCCGCACGGAGAACGCCGACCGCCTGCAGGCCGAGGCCGACCTGCAGGACAACCGGGTCAAGGCCCTGGTCGCGACCTCCGCGCTGGGCATGGGCTTCGACAAGCCGGACCTGGGCTTCGTCGTCCACCTCGGCTCGCCGTCCTCCCCGATCTCCTACTACCAGCAGGTGGGCCGCGCGGGCCGAGGCGTGGAGCACGCCGACGTGCTGCTGCTGCCGGGCAAGGAGGACGAGGCGATCTGGCGGTACTTCGCCGAGGTCGCCTTCCCGCCCGAGGCACAGGTCCGCCAGACCCTGGCCGCGCTCGCCGACGCGGGCCGCCCGCTGTCCGTGCCCGCGCTGGAATCGCTGGTGGACCTGCGGCGCACCCGGCTGGAGCTGATGCTGAAGGTGCTGGACGTGGACGGCGCCGTCCACCGTGTGAAGGGCGGCTGGACGGCCACCGGCGCCGACTGGGTCTACGACGCGGAACGCTATGCGTGGGTCGCCCGGCAGCGCGCCGCCGAGCAGCAGGCCATGCGGGACTACGTCGGCATGGCCGAGTGCCGGATGGCGTTCCTGCGCCGCCAGCTGGACGACGTGGAGGTGACCCCGTGCGGGCGCTGCGACAACTGCGCGGGCGCCTGGGTCGACACCGCCGTCTCCGCCGAGGCACTGTCGGCCGCCGCCGGTGAGCTGGACCGGCCCGGCGTGGAGATCGCGCCCCGCCGCATGTGGCCCACCGGGATGCCCGCGCTGGGCATCGACCTCAAGGGCCGCATCCCGGCGAAGGAGCAGTGCGCCACCGGACGTGCCCTCGGGAGGCTCTCGGACATCGGCTGGGGCAACCGCCTGCGGCCGCTGCTGGCCGAGCAGGCACCCGACGGTCCGGTTCCGGAGGACGTGCTGAAGGCCGTGGTGGAGGTCCTCGCGGACTGGGCTCGCTCGCCCGGTGGGTGGGCGTCGAACACCCCGGACGCCATGGCCCGCCCGGTCGGCGTCGTCGCCATGCCCTCGCTGACCCGGCCTCAGCTGGTCGCGTCCCTCGCGGAACGGGTGGCCGCGATCGGCCGCCTGCCGTACCTGGGCGCGCTCGCGTACACGGGGGAGGCCGGGGCGCATCAGGCGCATCGCAGCAACTCCGCTCAGCGGCTCCAGGCGCTGGCCTCGGCGTTCACGGTGCCGGGGGAGCCGGCCGCCGCTCTGGCCGGTGCTCCCGGCCCGGTGCTGCTCGTGGACGACCGGACCGAGTCCGGGTGGACCCTGGCGGTCGCTGCGCGGCTGCTGCGCAGGGCGGGGGCGGCTGAGGTGCTGCCGCTGGTGCTGGCGGCGGCGGGGTGAGGGCATGGGGTGGGGGCCACGGGGTGGGGGCACGGGGGTGAGGGCAGGGGGTGGCGCCGGTCAGCGGCCGCGCGGGCGGGTCCGGACCGGTTGTCGTGTTCCTGATCCGACTTGTCCACAGGGTCGAGCGGGATTTCGAGATCCGCGGGATTGTCAGCGCATGACGAATCACGGCGAAACGACCGAACCCTTCGAGAACGGTGACATCGCGGCGGGAGCGCCTTTCACGGGGCAGATCACGCCCGACACCCCGGTCGCCCTGCGCACCGCGGCCGAGCTGGCCGACGCGCTGCCCTACCTTCTGGGACATCGCCCGGAGGACAGCATGGTGCTGGTCAGTCTGCTCGACCGCGGCAACTTCGGCGGGCGCGCCCGGCTGGGTATTCCGGCCGGGGCCGAGGACTGGCCGGCCGCGGCGCGGCAGATCGCCAGAGGGCTGGTGATCGGCGCGCGACGGCGCGGTGCCCGGCCCGACCGGATCGTGGCCTATGTCTGCCAGGAGCCACGACCGGGCGAGTCGGGGCGGGACGTGATGCTCCGGCTCGCCCCGCTCGCCCAGTTGCTGCGCACGGAGTGCGGTGGTCTCGACGTACCGGTGATCGAGGCGCTGTGCGTCTCGGACACCCGCTTCTGGTCCTATGTCTGCCCGGTCGAGAGCTGCTGCCCGCCCGAGGGCACGCCGGTGGGCATGCCGGGCACCTCGGCCATGGCGGCCGCGGCCACCTACGCCGGCATCCAGGTGCGGGGCTCGCTCAAGGAGCTGCGCGTGAGGATGCAGCCCTGGGAGACCTCGGCCGCGCTGGAGCAGGAGGTCGCGCTGGACACCGCGGGCATGGCTCTGGTACCCCGCATCCTGGACGACGCGAGCCGGGCCGAGGTGGCCGAGGAGACCCTGGAGCTGGCCGCACGCGTCATCCAGCGGTTCAGCGAGGCCGCGCCGGTGCCGGGCATCCACCCGGCGGACGTCCGCGACGACGCGCTCCTCGGGTACGACGAGGCGGCGACCCTCATCCTCGGCCTTCAGGACCGCTCGACCCGCGACCGGGCGGCCGCCTGGATGGAGGGCGACGAAGGTGCTCCCGCCCTGCGGCTCTGGCGGGCGCTGGCCCGCCGCTGCGTCGGCCCGTACCGCGAGCACGCGGCGGCTCCGCTGACCCTGGCCGGGTGGGTCGCCTGGTCGACCGGTGACGAACTGGAGGCCCGAGAAGCCCTGGCCATGGCCCTCGGCGCGGACCCGGAGTACCTCTTCGCCCAACTCCTGCACCGGGCGTGCAACGAGGGTCTGGACCCGGAATCCATCCGCCGGTGCCTCCGCCCGGAGCGGGAAGGACGAGGGCCGGGGGCGAAGGACACGCGGCCCCCGAAGGGGCGGAGCTTTCCTGAGCAGAAAACCCGCTCCCAGCTCCCTCCGGACGCCACCCCCGCCGTGGAGGATGCCGCCGTCCCTCCGGGCGCCGTGCCCGGCGCGGAGAACCCCACGGCGAATGCCGCCTCGACCCCTGCCGCTCCCGTCCGCCGGAAGCGGCGGACCCGCACCACCGGCCCCGGCGAACCGGGCCCCCGCCCCCAGCGGCCCCAGGACCGAACCTGCCGAGCGAACCGCCCGCCCGCCCAGCCGTCCCCCGCCGGCCGCGCATGCGGCAGGCGGGAGGACGGATGAGCGGCCGCACCTGCCCGCCCGACCTCTGCGTCCGGTCCCCGCGGATTCACCGGTCCTCCCAGCGAACGGAGTGTTTATCGTCAGGGAGACGACTAGGATCGCGGCATGCCCTACGACCCGTCAGCGTTCCCGCCCTTCGCCGTCACCGTGGACCTGGTCGTGCTGACCGTGCGCCGCCACGCCCTGTGCGCGCTGGCGGTACGCAGGGGCGAGCCTCCGTTCCAGGGGCGGTGGGCGCTCCCCGGCGGCTTCGTACGGGACGACGAGGACCTGTCCCAGGCGGCATCCCGAGAGCTGACCGAGGAGACCGGACTCCGCGCCCACGATCCGGCGACCCCGGCGCAGGACAACGGAGCCCACCTGGAACAGCTGGCCACGTACGGCGACCCGAAGCGCGACCCCCGGATGCGCGTGGTCAGCGTCGCCCACCTCGCCCTCGCGCCGGACCTCCCCGCCCCGCGCGCGGGCGGCGACGCGAGCAACGCGCGCTGGGCACCGGTGGAGGAACTCCTCCAGCACGGGGGCTACGCCCGGGAGGACGAACCGATGGCTCCCCTGGCCTTCGACCATGCCCAGATTCTCTCCGACGGGGTGGAACGCGCGCGTTCCAAGATCGAGTACTCCTCGCTGGCCACCGCGTTCTGCCCGCCGGAGTTCACCGTCGGCGAGCTGCGGCGCGTCTACGAGGCGGTCTGGGGCGTGGCGCTCGACCCGCGCAACTTCCACCGCAAGGTCACTGGCACCCCCGGGTTCCTCGTCCCCACGGGCGGCACCACCACACGCCAGGGCGGCAGGCCCGCCCAGCTCTTCAGGGCGGGTGGTGCCACCCTGCTCAACCCCCCGATGCTCCGCCCCGAGGTCTGAGGCCGGGCGTCGAGCCACCGTCCGCGCGGCAGTTGGGCGGCGGCTGCGCTCCGGGCGCTCATCGGGCAAGTGCGCCATGCAGGTTGACCCTCCACCGAACAACTGACGGACACAAGGGGTGATTCCCGTAAAACGTGACATTGACCGCTATCTTGCGTCAGGTGATCCAGGCTGTCGGACTGACCAGTGATTCCCCCCAAACCCAGCCACCCGCCGTCGAAGACGTCTCCTTCGAGGCGCGCTCCGGGCATGTGACCGCCCTCCTCGGAGCGGTGGGCTCGGGCAGGACGACGGTGCTCAGGCTGATGCTCGAACTCCAGCGAGGGCGCGGCATCACCTACTTCAGAGGGCGCCCCCTGCACTGCATCGCCCACCCCTCCCGCGAAGTCGGCGTGCTCCTCGGTGACGTGCCCGGACACCCCTCTCGCACCGTCCGGGGCCATCTGCGCATGCTCTGCGCGGCGGCCGGAGTCCCAGCCCGGCGGGCGGACGAGGTTCTCGAGGAGGTCGGCCTCGTCGGCCTCCGTGAGGAACGGCTCGGCACGCTGTCCCTCGGCATGGACCGCCGGCTCGGTCTCGCCTGCGCCCTGCTCCCCGACCCGCACACCCTCGTGCTGGACGAACCCGCCGCCGGACTCTCCATCCCCGAGGCGCGCTGGCTGCACACCACGCTGCGGGAGTACGCCGGTCAGGGGGGTGCCGTACTCCTCACGACCGCCGACCCCAAGGAGGCCGCCCGCGACGCCGATCACATCCTCACCCTCGAAGCGGGCCGGATCGTCGCCGACCTGGCGGGGGAGGAGTTCGCCCGCACCCGGCTCCGCCCACGCGTCGCCGTCCGCAGCCCCCACGCCGCGCGCCTGGCGGACCTGCTCACCAAGGAGGCCCGTGCCGAACGGCGTTCCGTGGAGGTCGTCCGCGAGGAGGGCAACCGCCTCTCCGTGTACGGCAGCACCACCGCGGACATCGGGGAGGCGGCCTTCCGTCACGGCATCCTCATCCATCAACTCGCGCATGAGGTGGGTGACATGCGGGCGGAGACCGCGGCCGAGCGGCCGCTCGGTGATCCCGAACGGGCCGAAGAGCCGGCTGCGCCGCTGCCGGAGGTACCTGCTTCGGAGCCCCCTGCACCGAAGGTCCCTGCTTCGGAGTCCCCTGCCCCAGAGGTCCCTGCTTCGAAGTCCCCCGAGCCGGAGGTACCTGCTCTGGAAGCCGCCGCTCCAGAAGCCCCCGCTCCAGAAACCCCGGTTCCGAGGGAAGCCGGGACCGGTGAGGCCCCCGATCCCCTGCCACTCCCCATCGCCGTCCGCTCCGTACGCAGTCCCCTCCGCCCACTGCGGTACGAACTCCGGCGCGCCACCGGGATCAGCACCGGCTTCGTCGTGTGCGGGGTCGCCCTCGCGGTGTCCGCCGTCACCGCCGTGGTGCTGGCCCGTATCGGGCACACCCCGCAGGCGCGCCTGTTCGCCGCCTGGCCGCGCGAACTGCCGCTGCCGCCCGTCGCGCTCGCGGCGGGGCTGCTCGGGGCGCTCGCCTTCGGGGACGAGTTCCGGCACCCCGCGCTGGCGGCGGATCGCGGCACCGTTCCCCGCCGGCTGGGGCTGCTCACCGCGAAGCTCGCCGTCTCCGGAATCACCGCCGGAACGCTGGCGTTTCTGACCCTCGGCTGCGACGCCGAGCTGCTCTACCTCGTCTATGGCCGGGCACTGGTCCAGGTGCCCGGGGACTGGCTGCCGCTGTGCGCGAGTTGGCTGGCGCTCGTCGTCGGCTGCGCGTGGGCCGGCGTGCTCGCGGCCGGTGTCTTCCGGTCCACCGCGGCGGGACTGGCCGCCGTCCTGGCGATGCCGGTGGGCGTCGTACCGCTCGTACACCGGCTGTTCGAAGGCTCGTATGTGCGAGTCGCGGCCGGGATTCACCAGCGGATGCGGGAGGTTCTCCTGCTCCAGTGGCCCTTCGGGGGTGAGCGCTATCTGCTCGGTCTTGCCCGTGTGGTCGTTCAACCCGTCGGTGGCGCGATGACGTTGTCGCTCGCCGCGCTCCTGTGCGCGTATGTGATCACGACGCTGCGCGCCAGGGCGAGATGAGCCCCCGAGGTGCGATTTCAGTGCCGCCGTGCACACAACTCCCCACAGAAAGCCCGTTTATTTCCGATAAGGCGTCAATTGCGACGGGGTGAGCGATCACCCTTTCGTGTGCTTTTCACCAAAGCCCTCAAGGCAGTTGGAGGCAACGCCGACAAATGATGCGTGAGTACCCTTGCGCACACCATGATGACCGCCGCCCGCTCCGCCGACTCCGGCCTCACCGGACCGGGCGAACTCGACCGCTACCCCTACGCCGAGGCCCCGATGGCCGACCGCGTGGTGGCGCCCGCCTGGGAGGGCGCCGATTCCGACCTGGGCCGCGTGGGCCGGCGCGCCGCGGGCAGCCGAGGGCGCGGATTGCACGGCCAGCTCGTTCAGCAGCTCGGTCAGATGATCGTCTCCGGCGACCTGGGAGCCGACCGCCCACTGGTGCCGGAGGAGATCGGCCAGCGATTCGAGGTCTCCCGCACCGTGGTGCGCGAGTCGCTCCGCGTCCTGGAGGCCAAAGGCCTCGTCAGCGCCCGGCCGAACGTCGGCACCCGCGTGCGCCCGGTGAGCGACTGGAACCTGCTCGACCCGGACATCATCGAATGGCGCGCCTTCGGCCCGCAGCGCGACGACCAGCGCCGCGAGCTGAACGAGCTGCGCTGGACGATCGAGCCGCTCGCCGCCCGCCTCGCCGCCGGACACGGCCGCGAGGACGTGCAGCAGCGCCTCGTCGACCTGGTCGAGATCATGAGCCACGCCCTCGCCCAGGGCGACGCCCTGAACTTCTCGCGCGCCGACTCCGAATTCCACGCGCTGCTCATCCAGGTCGCGGGCAACCGGATGCTGGAGCACCTGTCAGGGATCGTCTCCGCCGCCCTCCAGGTCTCCGGCGGCCCCGCCACGGGATGCGAGCGGCCGACCGAGGCGTCCGTCGCCCAGCACGCGCGCATCGTGGAGGGGCTCGGCAGCGGTGACGGTGCCGTGGCTGAGGGGGCCATGCGGCAGCTGCTCGTCGTCCACCCCGAGGTGGAGCGCGTGGTTCCCGCTCCGCGCGAGCACTGACGGCGAACGGGGACGGCGCGCCCGCCCGTGCGGCGCGCCCCAGTGATCGAGATGGCGGCACCGCGACCGGCTCCCGCC
>NZ_JBHXLV010000178.1:0-13436 GCF_042721685.1 Streptomyces sp. NPDC058459
GCCCGGGAGCGTGTCTCCCGGGCCGCGTCGTAGGCGCGGCGGGCCTTCTCCACCTGGCCCATGCGGTCCTGGGTCCACCGGGACAGCGCCCTGATCTGCTCGGCGGCCTCGCGGCCCAGGGCGGTGAGGGAGTAGTCGACGCGGGGCGGGATCACGGGTTTGGCGTCCCGGTGCACCAGGCCGTCGCGCTCCAGCGTCTGGAGGGTCTGGGTGAGCATCTTCTCGCTGACCTCCCGGCCGCCCCAGCGGCCGACCGCCCGCCGCAGCTCCCCGAACCGGTAGGAGCGCTCCAGCAGCTCGACGAGTACCAGCACGCCCCAGCGGCTCGTCACATGCTCCAGCACCAGCCGTTGCGGGCACTGAGCGTCGCTGACCTCATTGCTTACCGTCATAGCAGTACCTTACTTGAAAGTGGGTACTGTCGTTTGGTTAGCGCGGTTCCTAGGGTTAGTGACGTAACTCGACGTTCCCCTTAGGAGAGATCCCCATGAGCATCGTCGTCACCGGAGCCACCGGACACCTGGGCCGCCACGTCATCGCCCAGTTGCTGGAGCGGGTCCCGGCCGAGCAGATCACCGCCGTCGTGCGGGACGAGGCGAAGGGCGCCGGGTTCGCCGAGCGCGGTGTGCGGCTCGCCGTCGCCGACTACAACACCCCCGAGTCCTTCGACGGCCTCTTCTCGGCCGGCGACAAGGTGCTGCTGATCTCGGGCAACGAGTTCGACAAGGGCCGGGTGGGCCAGCACCAGGTGGTCATCGACGCGGCGAAGGCGGCGGGGGTGGCGCTGTTCGCGTACACCAGCGCGCCGGGCACCCTTACCGCGACGCTGGCCGACGACCATCGGGGCACCGAGCAGGCGGTGCTCGCCTCCGGGCTGCCGTACTCGCTGCTGCGCAACGGCTGGTACCACGAGAACTACACCGAGAACCTGGCCCCCGTGCTCACCCACGACGCGGTGGTCACGGCGGCGGGCGAGGGCCGCGTCTCCTCGGCCGCGCGCGCCGACTACGCCGCCGCGGCGGTCGCCGTGCTGACCGGCGAGGGCCACGAGAACACCACGTACGAGCTGGGCGGCGACGTGGCGTGGGGCTTCGACGAGTACGCGGCCGACCTGAGCGCGCGGACCGGGCGGACCATCACCTACCGGCCCGTCTCCGTGGAGACCCTCAAGGACATCCTGACCGACGCCGGGCTGCCGGACGCGCTCGCGGAGATACTGGCCAAGGTGGACGCGTCGATCGAGCGGGGCGAGCTGGTGGTGCCGGGCGGGGATCTGTCCCGGCTGATCGGCCGGCCGACGACGCCGCTCGCGGTCGCGGTGGAGGAGGGGCTGAAGGCGGCGCAGGCGGGCTGAGGGGCCGAGCCCGTCCGGGCACGCCGCCGCCTCATCCCTTCCGGTCATGACCGTATGGCGATACGGGCATGACAGGCGGGGTGGGGCGGCGCTACCTTCGTTCTCGCGTGGCGGAATGCGCGAGGTTCTCGCGTGGCGAGTGCGAGAAGGAGGAGCCCGTGGCCGGGACGTCCAAGGGTGAACACCGGATAGGCCTGCTGAACGGCCTTGCCGCGTACGGCATGTGGGGGCTCGTCCCCCTCTTCTGGCCGCTGCTGAAGCCGGCGGGGGCCATGGAGATCCTGGCCCACCGGATGGTGTGGTCCCTCGCCTTCGTCGTCGTCGCGCTGGTGTTCGTGCGGCGGTGGGCCTGGGCGGGCGAGCTGTTGCGGCAGCCGCGCAGACTGGGGCTGATCGCGGTGGCCGCCGCCGTCATCACGGTGAACTGGGGCGTCTACATCTGGGCCGTGAACTCCGGTCACGTGGTGGAGGCGTCCCTCGGGTACTTCATCAACCCGCTGATGACCATCGCGCTGGGCGTCCTCCTGCTGAAGGAACGGCTGCGGCCGGTGCAGTGGGCGGCGGTGGGGGTCGGCTTCACGGCCGTGATCGTCCTGACCGCGGGCTACGGCCAGCCCCCGTGGATCTCCCTCTGCCTCGCCGCCTCCTTCGCGGTGTACGGCCTGGTGAAGAAGAAGGTCGGGCTGGACGGCGTCGAGTCCCTCGCCGCGGAGACGGCCATCCAGTTCCTTCCCGCGCTGGCGTACCTGATCTTCCTCAGCGTGCACGGCGACCTCACCTTCGCCACGGAGGGGCCCGGCCACGCCGCCCTCCTCGCCTCCACCGGCATCGTGACGGCCCTCCCCCTGGTCTGCTTCGGCGCCGCCGCGATCCGCGTCCCCCTCTCCACCCTCGGCCTCCTCCAGTACCTGGCCCCCGTCTTCCAGTTCCTCCTCGGCGTCCTCTACTTCCACGAGGCGATGCCCCCGGAGCGCTGGGCGGGCTTCGCCCTGGTCTGGCTGGCCCTGATCCTGCTGACCTGGGACGCGATGCGCTCCGCACACCGGGCCCGAGTGGTGACGACATCCCGCCGGACGGACCCGGCCGCGACCGGGGCGAAGGCGGTGGACGCCTGAGGGCGTCCGTCGGTCGGCCTGGGACGCGCATCGCCGCGGGCACGCGCTGAAGCAAGCGTCCAGCCGTGCGCCATGTGAGCAGGCGGACGTCACACCCTCCTCTGTGTGGCACAGGCGAAGTGCCAGTAGGCGACCAGCGGAGGTGTGTCACGGCGTGCGAGCAACCCCCGTCGGCATACCTCCAGGCTCCGGATCGGCTGCCCGCAGCCGGGGCACGTCTCCCCCGCCGGCGCGTACGTCGTGTACTCCCACTGCCGTGCGTCGGTGTCGGCCCCTGCCTCACGCACTCCGGTCGTAGCTTCGGTCACTGGCATCAGCCTCCTGGTGATCACGCACGTGGAACTGCTCCGGTGCAGAGCTTCCGCCAGCGGGGGGACACCTGGGAACGACGAACGGGGAACCCCGCTTCCCGTTCGGGGAACTCCGTCACCGGGTGATGGCTACGGTGATGACGAGATCACTTCCGTCGTCGCGGGGGAATTCATGGAAGACCGCTCGGCACAGCGCCATGGCTACGCGTTGACCATTCCCGATGCTCTGCTCCACAGTGATGCCATGCGCCGCGCCTGTGCGGCCCGTGATTTCCGGGAGATCTTCCGTCTCGTCAACAGGCGGACCGGTTCCAGCTATGCGGTGATCGCCTCTGCGGCCGGCAAGATGACGACTTCACGGGTGAGCGACATCGTGCGTGGAGTACGCGGCATTCGCGGGCAAGGAGTCATGGAACGTGTCGCCGACGCGTTCGGAATTCCCGGCGGGATGCTGGGACTCCCGCCGCGTCCCTGGGAGGGTGCCCAGGGACCACCGAAGGCGGCACCGCCGGGTGACAACTGCTCTGACGTCCTCCTGGTCACGGTGACATTGGAGGGCAGGAGGCACGTGGTGCCCATCAGTCGGCGAACCCTGATCACCGGTGCGATGGGGGCGGTTCTTGGCGACCGCGTGCCCCCGCCCTCCTGGGAGTTCGAGAGTCCGAGGCTGGATGGAAGCCGTATCGAGGCCGCCGTGGAGCACCTGCGGGAGATGTGGCATTCACTGGTCCGCGCCGACAACATTTTCGGTCCCGGACACGCCCTCGCTTCCGTACACCAGCAACTGAACATTCTCGAGTCCCTTCTCGAACACGCGAGGGGAGCACAACGGCTCGAGCTCCTGGGACTCGCGGCACAGTACGCGGAATCCGCCGCGTGGCTGCACGAAGACATGGCCGATATGCCACAGGCCGTCGCATGGACAGGCCGGGCCATGGAGTGGGCGATGGAGTCGGGTGACAAAACCATGACGACCTGGACCTTGTTCCGCAGGAGCCAGCAGGCGACCACGGCGAAGAAGGCGGCGCAGACTGTCGGTCTGGCCCGAGCTGTTCAGCGCGATGCGGCTACTCATCCGGCACCCGTGCGGGCGGCGGCTCTGCAACAGGAGGCACACGGACACGCGTTGGGAGGAGACGAGGTCTCCAGTCAGCGCTGTCTCGACGAGGCGCACGCGTTCGCCGCCTCACCCGGGACCAAGGGCGATGCGAGGTCGGGGCACGGGGACTTCTGCACGGCCGGCTATATCGAAATCCAGCGGGCAACCTGTTGGCTCACTCTCGGGCACCCCGAACGTGCGGTCCCCGTCCTCGAAGCCGGGCTCAGGGACCTGCCGGACGCCTACCAACGTGATCGCGGGCTGGCGCAGGCTCGGCTGGCGATGGCCTACGCCGGTATCCGGCAATACGATCAGGCCGCTGAAGCGGCGGCCGTGGCACTCGGCATCGCGGACGGGTCGGGATCGAAGCGCACGCTGGGGGAAGCGGTGGCGGCGGTCAACTCGCTGGCAACGGCGCACGATTCACCCACCGTTGCCAGCCTGTTCGAGCGGGTCGAGGAAGGGCGGGTTCTCTGAGGTGAAGGCGCTTGAGCTGGATGCCATGCGGCGAGCGATCGCCATCTCCGCCCAGGGGCTCGGGTCTGCCAGTCCCAATCCACCGGTGGGATGCGTCGTCCTGGATCGGGGCGGGCGGGTCGTCGGGGAGGGGTACCACCTGCGCAAGGGACAGGCTCATGCCGAGGTCAACGCGCTCGCGGCGGCCGGGGACAGGGCAGTGGGCGGGACTGCCGTGGTCACCCTGGAGCCGTGCAACCACCACGGACGCACTCCCCCCTGCCGTGAGGCGCTCATCGACGCGGGTGTCGCACGCGTCGTCATCGCCGTGATGGACCCCACCTCGCGCGGGGAAGGCGGAGCCGAGCTGCTGCGCCGGGCCGGGGTGGAGGTCGAGCACGGGTTTCTCGTGGAGGAGGCTCTGCCGGTGCTCGGGCCGTGGCTGGCTTCCCTCACCCATGAGCGCCCCTTCGTCACTTGGGTCTACGGGCAGGAAGGGGCGGCTCTGTCGGACGAGGTCGAGCTGTTGCGGCAGTCGCACGACCTTGTGGTCCGGGCAGGCGGATTGGTCGAGGAGGGGCGGCCGGGAAGTCATGGGACCGGGGTTTTCCGGGTGCCGGACCGTCCCCTGGAGGGCGACGCCGGGCAGGCTCTGCAGGTGCTCGGGGCGGCGGGGGCGCGTTCTGCGCTGGTCGTGGGGGCCGACGCTGTTCCGGGTATCGAGCGACTGGCCGACCGGGTCGTCCGCCATCTGTCGTTCACGACGGTGTCGCAGTCCGCTCTGCCCGCAGGGTACCGGCTCAGCGAGGTCACGCGCGGTGCAGGGCACGTACGTGTGGTCGGGGAACAGGTTCAGGTGCGCGGAGGTGGGGAAACTGGCCGTGTGGGCGGGCCGCTGGGGCGCTATGAGGGCCGCATGGTGACTTCGTCGCGGCCCGAGCCGCTGCACTGGAAGATCGTGGTCGACGCGGTCGATCCGCATACGCAGGCCGACTTCTGGGGGGCGGCCCTGCGCTACGAGCCCGAGGACAACAGTGCGCTGATCGAGCGGCTGCTGTCGTCCGGGGCGCTGGCCGGGGAGGCCGCGGTGGAGTATCACGGGCGGCCGGCGTTCCGGGATCTGGTGGCCGTGCGGCATCCCGATGATCCGTACGACCCGGAGACGGGGACCGGGCTGGGGCGGCGGCTGCTCTTCCAGCGGGTACCGGAGGCGAAGGAGGGCAAGAACCGGCTCCATCTGGACCTGCACCCCGGTCCGGAGCGGCGGGAGGGCGAGGTGGCGCGGCTGACCGCGCTGGGGGCCACCGTGCTGCGCGAGGTCGAGGAGCCCGCGGGTTCGTGGACCGTGATGGCGGACCCCGAGGGGAACGAGTTCTGCGTCCAGTAGAGGACAGGGGCAGGACAGTCCGTGAGTCAGCGCCCGCACCGATGCGGCCGTACCGGACCGCCACTCGGCGGCCGTGTGGTGCGGGTCGCGGAGAGCTGCGAGGGCACGGTCCTGAAGTGAGGTGACCTCACGCGTCGGACCCGGCCGCGCGGGCGGTCAGCCGGGCCATCCGGGTGCGGGCCGACTCCAGGGGGCGGGGGTCGGCGGCGGCAGGGCCGGGCTCCGCCGCGAGCGCGGTCCACACGCCGATCAGTTCGCGCCCCATCCGCAGGCCCTGCTCCGGGTCCCGTACCGCCCGCCACGCGGTCGCCGCGCTGCGGACGTTGCCGTAGGCCGCCGCCGGGTCGCCCGACTCGGCGCGCTTGCGGGCCAGGTCCAGCGAGAGGTCGAAGGCGCGGGCCGGGTCGCCGGTCAAGTACGCGATGTACGCGCAGAGTTCGCGCAGGTGCAGCATTTCGGGATGGCGGGGGCCCAGCGCGCCGGACGCGTCGGCGACCGCCCGGCTCGCCAGCTCGGCCGCCCGCTCCACCTGCCCCTCGCTCACCGCTTCCCCGATCCGCCGCCACGCCGCGACACCCTCCGCGCCCTCCGCCACGGGGGCCTCCGCGAGCAGCTCTTCCGCGATGGCGTCGAAACGGCTCGGCGGCATGGGCTCGGGGTCGGACCGAGGGGCGGGCGCCGGGGTCGGGTCGGGGATGAGTTCAGGCTCGGGGACGGGGGCGAGCGCGGGGGCCGAACTGGACTTTTCCTTGGTGTAGTTGACGCGTCGGGGAGCGAGCCCGGGTATCCCCTCAGCCGGAGGCGCACCCACCGGTGCGGCTGCCTCGCCCCCCATCACCGGCGGCGGCCCGAACACCCCCCGAGGCGGCCGTACCGTCCCCGGTGCCGCCGGCAGCCGGGTCGGGGACCCCGTCATCCGGGTCGTCCCGTCCGGGGAGATCTCCAGCGGAACCAGGCAGCCGGCCGCGTCGTCGTGGATGGTGGCCCGTATCGGGGTGCCGTGGGACGTGGCCAGGTGGCGGAGGTGGTTGAGCACGGCGTCGTGGATGTCCTCGTCCGGAGCCGGGAGCACGGGGGTGCCGGCGACCGACGCCGTACCGGTGGCCGAGAGGCGGACCTGGACCGGACGGTCCCCGGGCCGCTTCTCGAAGATCGGTCGAGACATCCGCTTTCCCCCGCTCCTTAGGCGCCGCGTTCCGGTCGTACGCCTCCCGACAGCCAGTCTCGCCGCCCGCCGCGCCCCGCGCGTCACCGCGACGTCACAGCATCGCACCAGCGAGCCTTGGCAGAATTACTTGCGCGTGCATAAGATGCGGGCAGTTTTATTGTGGCTTCAACCGCACACGCTGCCGGGGGTCCCCATGAGCCGTCGTTTCCTCTTCGTCCTGGGCAGCGCCCGCACCCAGGGCAACACCGAGTTCCTCGCCCGTGCCGCCGCCGAGCAGTTGGCCGAGGGGCCGGAGCAGGTGGAGCAGGAGTGGATCGGGCTGGCCGGGCTCCCGCTGCCCGAGGCCGAGGACCTGCGGCACGACATCGACCACGTACGGCCCGCCGCCGACACCCCGGCCGGGACGCTGCTGGACGCCACCCTGGCCGCCACGGACATCGTGATCGTCTCGCCGCTGTACTGGTACTCGCTGTCCAGCCTCACCAAGCGGTACCTGGACCACTGGTCGGGCTGGCTGCGCATCCCCGAGGCCGGCTTCAAGGAGGCCATGGCGGGCCGGACCCTGTGGGGCGTGACGGCGCTCGCGGACCGGGACCCCGCGGTGGCCCAGCCCCTGATCGGCAGCCTCAACAACTCCGCCGCCTACCTGAAGATGCGCTTCGGCGGGGTCCTGCTGGGCAACGGCAGCGGACCCGGCGACATACGCCACGACACCGAGGCGCTGGCCCGCGCGAAGACCTTCTTCGCGGGCGAGACCCCGCTCGCCCGCTTCCCCGGCGCCTGAACGGGGCTCAGGCCGTGATGTCCCTCGTCGTGAAGCGCGCCCACGCCGCCGTGCCGAAGACCGCCGCGTAGAGCGCCTGGAGGCCGAGGTCGCGGCGGAGGCCGTCCCAGGGGACCGGGTCGCGCAGGAGGTCGGCGAAGGACAGCCAGTAGTGGGAGAACAGGTACGGCTGGATCGTGTGCAGCTGCGGGATCTGGTCGAGGATCTGGACGGTGATCAGCAGTCCCACGGTGGTCGCCATCGCCGCGATCCCGCTGTTGGTCAGGGTCGACACGAACAGCCCGAGCGCCGCCACCCCGGTCAGGGAGGCCGCCACCGCCAGGGCGATCAGCAGCGCCCGGAGCAGGCCCTCGCCGAAGCCGATCCGGGTGCCGGAGATGGTGGTGACCTCGCCGAGCGGGAACAGCAGCGCGCCCACGGTCAGCGCCGAGACGGCGACGACCAGGGTGGCCAGCAGGCAGAAGGCCAGCACGGTGGCGTACTTGGTCAGCAGCAGCCGGGTGCGGCCCGCCGGGGCGACCAGCAGATAGCGCAGGGTGCCCGCGCCCGCCTCCCCCGCCACCGCGTCCCCGGCGATCACCCCGACCGCCATCGGCAGGAAGAACGGCAGGGTGGCCGCGAGCGCGGTGAAGACCAGGAACAGGCCGTTGTTGGTGATCTGCGCGATGAACGCCGGACCGCCACCGCCGCCCCCGCCGGCCGCCCCGCCGTCCCCCGTCTCGACCCGCACCGCGATCCCGATCAGCACCGGCACCGCCGCAAGCACCGCGAGCAGCACCAGGGTGCGCCAGCGGCGCAGGGTGGTGACCAGCTCGCTGCGCAGCAGCCCGAAGGCCCACAGCGGCCGGCGCACGGCGGGGTACGTCGGCTCAGCCCGCGACATCGAAGCCCTCTCCGGTCAGTGCGACGAACGCGTCCTCCAGCGAGGCCCGTACCTGCGTGAACCCGCGCACCCGCACACCGGCCGCGACCAGGGCGGCGTTCACCTCGGCGAGGTCGCGGCCGGGCGGTTCCCCGGTGACCGTCTCGCCCGTCACCGTGAGGTCGGTGACGCCCTGCTCCCGGAGCACGCGGACCGCGTCGGCCGGGTCCGGGGTGGTGACGGCGAGCCGGCCGCGCACCCCGGCGGACAGGTCGGCCACCGCGCCCTGGATCACCAGCCGGCCCCGGGTCATCACCGCCGCGTGGGTGCAGACCTGCTCGATCTCGTCGAGCAGGTGGGAGGAGAGGAAGACGGTGGTGCCGTCGGCCGCCAGTTCCCGGATGAGGCCGCGGATCTCGCGCATGCCCTGCGGGTCGAGCCCGTTGGTGGGCTCGTCCAGGACGAGCAGGCGGCGCGGGCGGAGCAGGGCGGCGGCGAGCCCCAGTCGCTGCTTCATGCCGAGCGAGTACGCCCTCGCCTTCTTGCCCCCGGCCGCGGCGAGCCCCACCCGCTCCAGCGCGGCGGTGACGCGGGCGCGCCGGGTGCGGGGGTCGGCGGCCGGGTCGGCGGCGTCGTAGCGCAGCAGGTTGTCCCGGCCGGAGAGGAAGCCGTAGAGCGCGGGGCCCTCGATGAGGGCGCCGACCTCGGGCAGTACGGCGCGGCCGGCGCCCGGCATGGGGCGGCCCAGGACGTGCGCGGTGCCCGAGGTCGGTTCGATCAGGCCCATCAGCATGCGGATGGTGGTGGTCTTGCCGGAGCCGTTGGGGCCGAGGAAGCCGAAGACGCTGCCCGCCGGGACGGTCAGGTCGAGACCGTCCACGGCGAGCTGTCCGCCCCGGTACCGCTTGGTGAGGCCGCGCGTGGCGATGGCCGGCGCGGTCCCGGGTCCGGCGGCGGACGGTGGCTCCATCGGTTCCCCTCGTGTGTCGGGCCGCTCCGGCGGGCGGTCACTTGTCCGCGTCGGCCGCCTTGACCAGGGCGTCCTTGGTGACCGCGCCCGCGTACACGGTGCCGTCGTCGGTGATCAGGGCGTTGACCAGGCGGGTGGAGAAGACGGTGCCCTTGCCGAAGCCGCCGGAGACCGGGTCGCCGAGCGAGCCGAGGAAGCCGCCCATGGCGCCGCCCTGACCGGAGGGCTTCTCCCCCTTGGCACCGGCGTCGAACTTGGCGATGGTGGTCCAGCCCTCGCCGATGGTGTCGGCGCCGCTCAGGCCGCCCGGCGCGAACTCCTCGCCGAGGCCAGCAACGTGCTCCCGCCCGCCGTCCTCGCCCGGCTTCGCCTCGGTGACCTTCGCGCCCTTGGGCGGGCGGAAGTCGAAGGTGGAGGCGGGCGGCGCGGCGAAGGAGACCTTGGTGAAGCCCACGTCGAGGACGGGAGCGCCGCCGCTCTTCGGGGCGAGGGTGAACTTCAGCGGCAGTCCGGTCCTGGCGTCGACGCCGATGGTGACGTCGCGGACCGTGGAGCCGGCCTGCCTGGGCTTGATGACCAGCTGGTAGGCGTCGCGGCCGGCGATGCGGGTGGTGCCGTCGACAGTGACCGAGGTGGTGCCGTCGACCGACTTCAGGGCCTCCTCGGCGAAGTCGTCCGGGGTGGCGGGCCGGTGCTCGCCCCTGTCTCCCCTGTCGCCCTTGTCTCCCTTGTCGCCGGAGTGCTGGGCGGTGGTGTGGAAGACCTCGTTGCTCGCGCTGTCGTAGCCCCACACGTCCTTGCTGTCGTGGATGAGGCTGTACTCGGCGTCGCGCTCCAGCAGCGAGACCTTCTGCTTCTCGGGGCCGTCGGCGGCGACCCGCAGGGTGTGGGTGCCGGAGGTCAGTTCGGTGAGCTTGGTCCGCGGGTCGGCGGAGGAGCCGTCGCTCTCCTGGCCGGAGCCCATGGCGCCCTGGAGGGAGCCGAGGTCGGGCAGGCCGAGGTCGGTGCTGACCTTGACGGTGCCGGACATCCGCTGGACGTCGGACTTGGCGATCTTCTCGATGAGCTGCTGCGCGCTGATCTTCGGCAGGTCCGGGTCGCCGGAGGCGGCGAGCGCCGGGACCAGCCCGATGGTGGCCGCCGCGACACCCACCACCGCCACGGGCACGACGTACCGGGCGGCCTTGCGGCGTCCGGTACGCGGGTCCTCGTCGGGGCCGGTACCGGTCGCGTGGTCGGATTCGTACGGTGCCATGTCTGCCCTACCTCCGTCGTCGGCGGCTGCGCTCTATGGGGTCCACCTGAGCCGCCATTCTCACCCGGATCGGTGAGGAGTGGTGGTTTCCCTGGTTCCCATCAGACCAACTCGGCAGTCCTAGGGCGTCAGCCCACGGAGCCAACTACGCGTACACCTGCGGTATGACGTACGGACCGGGCGCCCGCACCGACCCGTAGGGGTCGCACGAGCGCCCGCGAAGGCTAGCCCGCCCGGTGCACCACGGCGTCGCACAGCTCGATCAGCGCCGACTTCGCCGGGCAGTCCCTCAGCGGGGCGAGGGCCGCGCGGGCCTCCTCCGCGTACCGCACCGCGTCGCGGCGGGCCTGGCCCAGCGCGGGGTGCACGCGGAGCGCGGCGAGCGCGGCGGCGAGCCGGGTGTCGTCGGTGAGGTCGGAGTCCAGCAGCTCGCACAGCGCGAGGTCGGCGGGCTCGCCGAGCCGGGCGGCGCGCTCGCGCAGCCGCAGCACGGGCAGCGTCGGCACACCCTCGCGCAGGTCGGTGCCGGGGGTCTTGCCGGACTCGTCGGAGTCGGAGGCGATGTCCAGCACGTCGTCGGCGAGCTGGAAGGCGACGCCGAGCCGCTCGCCGTACTGGGTGAGCACGTCGATGACGCTCTCGTCGGCGCCGGACATCATGGCGCCGAACCGGCAGGACACGGCGACCAGGGAGCCGGTCTTGCCGGAGAGCACGTCGAGGTAGTGCTCGACGGGGTCGCGGCCGTCCTGGGGACCCGCTGTCTCCAGTATCTGGCCGGTGACGAGGCGCTCGAAGGCGAGGGCCTGGACACGGACGGCCCCGGGGCCGAGATCGGCGAGTATCTGTGTGGCGCGGGCGAAGAGGAAGTCGCCGGTGAGCACCGCGACGGAGTTGCCCCAGCGGGTGTTGGCGCTCTCCACGCCGCGCCGCACGGCCGCCTCGTCCATGACGTCGTCGTGGTAGAGCGTGGCCAGGTGGGTCAGCTCCACGACGACGGCGGAGGGCACGATGCCCGGGGCGTGCCCGTCGCCGAACTGGGCGGACAGCAGGACGAGCAGGGGACGGAAGCGCTTGCCGCCGGCCCGCACCAGGTGCTGGGCGGACCCGGTGATGAAGGGGACCTCGCTCTTGGTGGCCTCTAGCAGGCCCGCCTCGACAGCAGCCAGTCCGGCCTGGACATCGGCTTCCAGTGCCTGGTCCCGCACGCTCAGCCCGAACGGCCCGACGACGGTCACGAGGTATCTCCTGTCTGCTGGTGTCTGCTGGCGACTTCACGGCTTGTCGATAGGTCGCTGCCATCAGTCAAGTCAGCGTATCCGGTCCGCTTTGGATCACCGATCGCACCCACCGGTCCAGCTCGTGAGGTATCGGTTTTCGTCCGGCATGTCCTGGATGAGCGGACAGGAGTCGGTATCAGAGGAGTCGGTCGGGCACTCCGGCACTCCGGGAGCATGTCGGTCCAACGAACGGGAGCGCCCCGGAGGTTCCGCCCTAGAGGGACCTATCTGGCCCAATATCCACAGGCAGCCCAAATCCACATAATCCCTCATGTCTAATTTTGCGTATTTTGCGATTTAGTGAGTTGGCTCACGCGGGCCACCCCCGCACGACCACCCCCCTCACCTCCCTCACACCCCCTTCTCACCTCCATCTCACCGCGCCCAGCGAGGAAGTTGAGGATTGGCGACCGCAAAGGATCAAGCGGGCCAATCAGGACAGAACAAGGTCAACTAGTACTTCGGGTGAATCCACTACTTGTTCCGGACATGTGCGGTCGCATACGTTCCGGCCCAAGTCAGGCGAACGCCAAATCCTGCCGCGCCTGACACACCCACTCACGAACTCATTCGTACGGCAGGAGCGGGGGACCCAGGTAAGCCGCCGGACCGGTTCGACAGCCGTCGTGCCGGGACGGCTCGGGGTGAAGCCACGACGTCCCCGGTGTCCGACGGGCACCGGGGACGACGCGGCCGGGCACCTCCCCGCCCGAACCCGACAGCTCACCTCGCAGGCGACGGAGAGGAACTTCCACATGTCTGCTGTCGCTCAGCCGCGCCGTGCCCGCACCAAGCGCATCGTCCGCACGCTCGCCGTCACCGGTACCGGTGCCGCGATGTTCGCGCTCCCCCTCATCGGCGCCGCCGGCGCCTCCGCCGCCCCGGCCGCCAAGCCCGCCGCCTCCGTCGTGTACCCGAACAACCTCGACGGCTGGATCCGCAAGTCCCTGGCGATCATGGCCGAGAAGAACATCCCGGGCACCTACCACGGCATCCACCGCAACGTGATGCGCGAGTCCTCGGGCAACCCGCTGGCCATCAACAACTGGGACATCAACGCCATCAAGGGCACCCCGTCCAAGGGCCTGCTCCAGGTGATCGACCCGACCTTCCGGACCTACCACGTGGCCGGCACGTCCTTCGACCCGTACGACCCGGTCGCCAACATCACCGCCGCCTGCAACTACGCGTACCACCGCTACGGCTCGCCCCCGCAGAACACCACGGGCACCTCCCGGCCCACCAGCGCCCGTACGAGGCCTCCGGGCCGCTCCGGCAGCGGCCCCACGACGATCGCCGCCCGCCGCAGCCGCGCCTCACGCACCAGCGCGGCCGCCGGCCCCGCACCGTCGCCCTGGCTTCCGTCCGGCCGGTACCGCAGCACGGGCAGGCCGGCAC
>NZ_JBHXLV010000179.1:0-13366 GCF_042721685.1 Streptomyces sp. NPDC058459
TCGATCGCCGCGAACACGTACTTCGGCTGGAAGTGAATGTCCGCGATCACCGGGATCTGCGACTTGCGGGCGATCGTCGCCAGCGCGTCCGCGTCATCCTGCGTCGGACACGCCACCCGCACGATCTGGCAGCCCGACGCCGTCAGCTCCGCGATCTGCTGCAACGTCGACCCGATGTCCGACGTACGCGTCGTCGTCATCGACTGCACCGACACGGGCGCCCCGCCCCCGACCGGCACCGGCCCCACCTGGAGCTGCCGCGACACCCTGCGGGTGGCGACAGGGCGGGCCGGTACCTCGGGGACGCCCAGGGAGACGGCGCTCATGGCGTCACTCCCGGTTTCCGGAGACGGTCTCGCGCAGGGCCCGCAGCGACTCCTTCAGGGAGCCCATGGTGGCGAGGACGGCGGTCGGCTCGTAGCCGCAGTGCGCCATGCAGTTCGCGCAGCGCGGGTCCTTGCCGCGGCCGTACTTGTCCCAGTCGGTGTCCTCGACCAGCTCGCGGTACGTCGGCACATAGCCGTCGCTCATCAGGTAGCAGGGGCGCTGCCAGCCGAACAGGGAGTAGTTCGGGATGGCCCAGGCGGTGCAGGGGAAGTCGACCTTGCCCTCCAGGAAGTCCAGGAACAGCGGGGAGTGGTTGAGCCGCCACCGCCTGCGGTTGCCGCCGGAGAACGCCTTCTTGAACAGCTCACGGGTCTGCTCGACCCCGAGGAAGTGCTCCTGGTCGGGCGCCTTCTCGTACGCGTAGGCGGGCGAGATCATCATCTCGTCCACCTCCAGGTCATCGTTGAGGAAGTTCAGCACCTCGACGATGGTCTGCGGGGTGTCGGTGTTGAAGAAGGTCGAGTTGGTGGTGACCCGGAAGCCGCGCTGCTTGGCCTCCTTGATCGCCGCCACGGCCTCGTCGAAGACGCCTTCCTTGGCCACGGACTCGTCGTGCCGCTCACGCAGCCCGTCGATGTGCACCGCGAACGCGAAGTACGGGGACGGCGTGAACTTCTCCATCTTCTTGCGCAGCAGCATCGCGTTGGTGCACAGGAAGACGTACTTGCGCCGGGCGACCAGCTGGCGCACGATCTCGTCGATCTGCGGGTGCATCAAGGGCTCACCGCCCGCGATGGACACCATCGGCGCGCCGGACTCCAGCACCGCGCCCACGGCCTGGGCGACCGGCATCCGCTGCTTGAGCACACCGGCCGGGTGCTGGATCTTCCCGCAGCCCTCGCACTTGAGATTGCAGGCGAACAGCGGTTCCAGCTCGACGATCAGCGGAAACTTGTCCCGCTTGCGGATCTTCTGTTCGGCCAGGTATGTAGCGACCTTGATGGACTGACGCAACGGCATGGCCATCTGGCTCACCTCCGGGGGAGCGGCAAGGAACGGTGCCATTCGAAGAAAGCGGGAAGGACGGAACGGAGAACACGGAAGGCCGATATTCCACCGCGAAGCGTTCCGATCCGGACAAGTTCATGTTCAGGAGCGTCCACGACCACTCGGACGGCCGCAACCGGGCGGGCTCCCGCGCCGACGGCGCCACGCAGGGTGGCCGCCGACTCCATGTCGACCGCGATGGCGCCGGTCGCCAGCAGAGCGGAGCGTTCCGGGCCCCGGACCACATGGTCGGAGCCGGTCAGGGGGCCGGTGTGGACGGTGCGGCCGGGGACGGCGCGCCTCAGTTCCTTCACCAGCAGCTCGGTGCCCACGCAGGGGACGGCCCCCCACTCGTCCCGGGTCTCCTCGGCGACGACCAGGTCACCGGGGTGCATGCCCGGTGCCAGCCCGGCACAGAAGCCGGTGGCCAGTACGGCGGCGTCGGCCGGCTCCAGCTCGGCGAGCCTCGCGGTGACGGACCGCACCGCCGCCCTGGGACCCATGCCGGTACGCAGGACGCTGAGCCGCTCGTCGGCCCCGCCGCGGTCGCCGGTGCGCAGGGCGAGCTGCTCGATGCCGAGCGCGCAGACGATCAGCAGCGGTGCGGAGGCGGGCCGGGATCTCATTCAGCTCCCTCCGGACACGGCGCACGGGCCTCTGCGTGCGGCCAGGGGGGCCTTCTCGAAGGGGTCGCCGTGCAGATACCGGCCGAGCGCGGTGAGCGGGAACACCAGCCGGTAGAGGTGATAGTTGATCGAGAAGTCCCAGGGGAAGCCGGTGCCGGTGAAGTACGGCTCGTCCCAGGAGCCGTCCGCCCGCTGGGTCTCGGCCAGCCACCGCACACCCCGCTCGACGGGGTCGGTGTCCCGCTCCCCCGCCGCGAGCAGCGCCATCAGGGCCCAGGAGGTCTGGGAGGCGGTGGAGGCGCCGCGGCCGCTCCATTCCTTGGTGTGCTGGTAGGAGCGCAGATCCTCGCCCCAGCCGCCGTCGTCGTTCTGCACCTGCCGCAGCCAGTGCACCGCGCGGCGGATCGCCGGGTGGGAGGTGGGCAGTCCGGCCGCGGTGAGGGCGGGCACCACCGAGCCGGTGCCGTACACGTAGTTGACGCCCCAGCGGCCGAACCAGGAGCCGTCGGCCTCCTGTTCGGCCAGCAGCCAGGTGATGCCGCGCCGGGTGCGCGGGTCGTGGGCGAGTCCCTCGGCCGCCATCATCTCCACGACGTGTGCGGTGACATCGGCGGAGGGCGGGTCGATGACCTCGCCGAAGTCGCAGAACGGCAGCCGGTTGGGGAACGGGCTGGTGTTGTCGACGTCGAAGGCGCCCCAGGCGCCGTTCTTCGACTGCATCCCGAAGTTCCAGCGCACGGCCCGCCCGATCGCCCCGTCCACCCGGTCGGGTGCGGGGTGGCTGACCCGGCGCAGCGCGAGGGCGACCTCGGCGGTGTCGTCGATGTCGGGGTAGTTGTCGTTGTGGAACTCGAACGCCCAACCTCCTGGCGGGAGTTGAGGGCGCTTGACCGACCAGTCGCCGGGGCGGCGGATCTCCTCACCCAGCATCCAGTCGGCCGCCTTCAGCAACTGCGGGTGATCGGCGGGGAGTCCGGCGTCGGCCAGGGCGATGACGGCGAGGCAGGTGTCCCACACCGGGGACTGGCACGCCTCGATCATCCGGGAACCGTCGTCGCGCCAGAGGGCGAACCGGTCCAGCGACTCCAGCCCCGCGCGCATCACCGGGTGTCCGAGGTCGTAGCCGAGCAGGTGCAGCGCGATGACCGAGTACACGGCGGGGGGCTGGATGCCGCCCCAGCAGCCGTCGTTCTCCTGGCGTTCGACGATCCAGCGGCCGGCGGAGTTCACCGCGGCCTGGCGCAGCCAGGACGGTACGGCCTTGCGCAACCGGTGCACCACCCGGTCGAGCCGTTCGAAGACACCCTGCCAACTGGTCAGCGGAGCCAGTGGCTTGGGCGGGTTGGGGTTGGCCGGGTCGATGTGCAGCTCGTCGAGCGTGAAGGGTGCCGGGCGGACCGGGCGCTTGGCCGAGACGATGGTCAGCGGCACGATGGTCTGCCGGGCCCAGCAGCCGAAGTCGTAGATGTTGAGCGGCATCCAGGTGGGGAACCAGATGAGTTCGGGGGGGAGTTCGGGCAGGTCCTCCCATCTCCACCAGCCGAACAGGGCGAGCCAGATCCGGGTGAAGACGCGGGCGGAGGCGATACCGCCGCGTGCGCGGACCCAGGCCGAGGCGCGTGCCATGTGGGGGGCGTCGGGGGCGTCACCGGCGAGGCGCAGCGCCACGTACGCCTCGACGGTGGCGGACAGGTCGCCGGGGCCGTCGTAGAAGGTCGCCCAGGCGCCGTCCGTGCGCTGCTCGCTGCGGATGAACAGGGCGGCGGCGCGGGTGGTGGCCTCGTCGCGGATGCCGAGGAACTGGCGCAGCAGGAGATCCTCGGCGTCCATGGTGACGTTCGTCTCCAGGTCGCCCTTCCACCAGCCTTCGGGGTCCTGCTGGGTGAGCAGGAACTCGATGGCGCGCGCCGCGGCGCGTTCGGCGGCCTCGGGTACCCCGGCCGCCAGGGGGGTGGTGCTGTCGGTGTCGCTGGCCGCGGCAGCGCGGGGCGGAATGGCCGCCCCGGTGCTTCCGTCGGTCGTCGCTGTCATGGCTTCCCCTTCACGCAGTCGTCCGAGTCGTGCTGCTGTGGGTCCGCCGTCGGCCGGTGTGCCGTGGATCGCGTCGCACCGGCCGGCGACTACGCGAGGATTATTCGGCCGATAGTGATCATCTCTTCCTCACGACGACGAAGTCGGCGAGCGCCGTGAAGGCGGCCCGCACCCGGTCGGGCATGTCGACGGCGTGCAGGGCCTCGATGGCCACGGTGTGCTGGCGCCGCGCCTCGTCCGCCGTCCACTCGCGGCCGCCGGCCTCCTCGATGAGGGCGGCGCGGGCCGCGAACTCCGCCTCGGAGAAGGCGGCGAAGTCGCTGCTCTTGGCGTCGGCGGCGAGGATCTCGCCGAGCCGCTCGGAGGCGGGGCCGCCGGCCGCGAGGGCGGCCACCACGGGCAGGGACTTCTTGCGCTGGCGCAGGTCGCTCCAGGTCTGCTTGCCGGTGGACTCGGGGTCGCCCCAGATGCCGAGGAGGTCGTCGACGGCCTGGAAGGCGAGGCCGAGGTGGTGGCCGTAGCGCTCCAGGGCGTCGGCGGTGCGGTCGTCGGCGCCGCCGAGGACCGCGCCGATGGAGGACGCGCAGGCCAGCAGGGCGCCGGTCTTGTTGCCCTCCAACTCCAGGCACTCCTCGACGCTGACGCGGTCGCGGTGCTCGTAGGAGATGTCCTGGGCCTGGCCGTCGATCAGGGCCCGGGTGGCGGTGGTGAGACGGCGGGTGGCGCGGCCGGCCTCGACGGTGCCCAGCTCCAGCAGGACCTCGTTGCCGAGGGCGAACAGGGCGTCGCCGACCAGGATGGCCTGGGCGGAGCCGTGCACCTTCCACACGGTGTCGCGGTGGCGGCGCTGCTCGTCGCCGTCCATCAGGTCGTCGTGCAGCAGGGAGAAGTTGTGCACCAGCTCGACGGCGACCGCGCCGGGCACGCCCACCTCGGGGGCGGCGCCGGTGACCTCGGCGGAGAGCACGGCGAGGGCGGGGCGCACGGCCTTGCCGCCGTCGCCCGCCGCCGGGTTCCCGGCGGCGTCGATCCAGCCGAAGTGGTAGGCCGCGACGGTGTCCATGGGGGGCGCCAGCCGGTCGACGGCGGCGCGCAGGACCGGGGTGGCCAGGGTCCGGCCGCGCTCCAGCAGTGCGGTCACGTCCACCGCGGCGGCGGCTGTCGAGGCCGGGGGCGGCACAGTGGGCACAGTCTCTCCTCTTGTTGCGGTACCGGGGGTACGGGGCCCCTCCGGGCTGTGCTGGTCGAGCATCAGGCCGCCTCCCCGAAGGTGAAGAGGTGGCGGGGGCGGGGGCGGCCCAGGGCGCCGAGCGCGGCGTCGGCCGCGCTCACGCCGCTGCGGACCGCGCTCTCCATGGTCGCGGGCCAGCCGGTGGCGGTCCACGCTCCGGCCAGGTACAGGCCGGGAACCTCGGTGCGGGCGCCGGGGCGCAGCCGCCCGACGCCGGGGGTGGGGGCGAACGTCGCGGTGCGCTCCCGGGTCACGAAGAAGTCCCGTACCCGCGCGGTGCGGGCGCCGGGGATCAGCCGTTCCAGCTCGGGCAGATAGCGGGCGCGCAGGTCGGCCACGGGGGCGTCGATGTCGTCCTGGGCTGCCGACTGGGACAGCGCCAGGTACTGGCCCTCGCGCAGCCCGGAGGCGGCGGTGCGGTCGAACACCCACTGCACGGGCGTGCCGAGCGCGGCGAAGAAGGGCCGGGCGAGCACGGGACGGTCGTACACCACGTGCACGTTGAGGATGGGAGCGGTGCCGATGCGCAGCAGCCGGGCGGGGTCGTCGAGGGCGCCGGGCGGCAGCAGGTCGTGGGTCTCGCGCTGGGGTACGGCGAGGACGACGGCGTCGGCGTCGATCGTCTCGCCGGGCACCTCGACGCTCCAGCGCCCGTCCGCGTTCCGGGAGACGGAGCCGACCCGGGTACGGGTCTCGGTGCGGACGCCCGCGGAGTCGAGCGCCTTGCGGGCCAGCCGGTCGTGCAGTTCGCCCAGCGGGACACGGGCCCAGCCGATGTCGGCCGCGCCCGGCTCGGACAGCAGCCCGGTCCTGAACACCATCGCGGCGAGCCCCAGCGAGGCGTCGCCCGCGACCGCGTTGAGGGTGGCGACCCCGACCAGGTCCCACAGCGCCTCGATGGCACGCGCGGACTGGCCGTGCCGGGTCAGCCAGGAGCCGAAGTCCTGGCCGTCCAGCGCCGGGTCGGCGGGGTCGAGCCTCTTGAGCGCGAGTGCGGCCCGTCCGACGGACGCGCGCTCGGCGAGCGAGAGGTGCGGATAGCCGGCCAGGCCGCGCCCCAGGTGCAGGGGGACGGGCAGCGGGTCGCGCCGCAGCCGGCCGAGCCGCCGCCCCTCGGGCCTGGCGACGTCGACCACGGGTACGTCGAGGCGGTCCTGCACCGGTGCCAGGGCGGTGCCCTCGATCCGGTCGAGGAACCAGCGGTAGGCGGTGCAGCAGCGCAGGTGGACATGCTGGCCGTTGTCGACGGTCAGCTCCCCGCGCTGGAAGGAGAAGGCGAGTCCGCCGAGGCGCGGCCGGCTTTCCAGCAGGGTGACACGGACGCCCGCGTCGGCGAGCGCGAGGGCCGCGGTGATCCCGGCGAGTCCGCCGCCGACCACGACGGCGTCCCGGCCGTCGCCGCCGGCGTGCGCCCGTGCCGGGCGTGGGGCCTCGCTCATCCCGTCGCGTCCTTCCGTGGGTCCCGCGCGTGCCGGCTGAACCGTGCGCACACGGCCGTCGCAGTCAGGGACGCCACGCCGGGGTCCGGGGTTGCCCGGCGCGCCGGGGCCGCCTCCTCGGAGCCCGCCGCCATCAGGCACGCCTCCTGAGCGTGTGCCGCGAGACGTTCCGGGTGTCGAGACCGGACAGACCGCGCACGGCGACGTACGCCTTCTCGTGGCCGGGCAGCGAGACCCGGCCGCGCAGCACGGCCTCCGGGTCCCGCTCGATGCGGTCGAGCAGCCGGCGGTAGATGCCGGCCATGGCGGCGACGCAGGCGCCGCTGCGGCGGTCCAGCATGGGCAGCAGCCGGTAGCCCTCGGCGAAGAGGGCGCGGGCGCGGCGGACCTCGAAGTGCACCAGGCCCGCGAAGTCGGAGCCCTCGGGCGGGGTGGGGCCGGCGAACCCGGCCGAGCAGCCGAACTTGGCAAGGTCGTCGGCGGGCAGGTAGGTCCGGCCGCCCTCGGCGTCCTCGCGCACGTCCCGCAGGATGTTGGTGAGCTGGAGGGCGAGCCCCAGCGTGTCGGCGTACTCGGGGGCGCGCTCGGCGCCGCGTGCGCCGGGGTCGGTGCCGAAGACGCCGAGCGAGAGGCGGCCGATGGCGCCGGCCACGCAGCGGCAGTAGACCTTGAGGTCGTCCCAGGTCTCGTACGTCGCGCCGCGCAGGTCCATCTGGACGCCGTCGATCAGCTCGTCCAGGCCGCCGAGCGGGATCGGGAAGGCCAGGGCGGCATGGGTGAGGGCGACGGCCACCGGGTCGGTGTCGTCCTCCTCGACCGCGCCCGCCTGGATACGGGCGAGCAGCGCCCGGGTGTCCTCCAGGCGGTCCACCTTGACGTCGCCGGGCAGGTCGCCGTCGCCGATGTCGTCGACCCGCCGTGAGAAGGCGTAGAGCGCCGACATGGCGCGGCGCTCGGGCGTCGGCAGCAGCCGGATGCCGTAGGCGAAGTTGCGGGCCTGCTGCCCGGTGACCGTCTCGCAGTAGCGGTAGGCGGCGAGTACCGGTGCCGACACGGCTTGCGAAGCCTGCACTGCCCGGATCACCCCTCTCCTCGCAGAGTCGTGGCCGCCTCGCGCAGCAGCCGGAGCTTGCCGGGCCGGGGCGGGCCGGGAAGGACGTCGTGATCGGCGGCGACGATCGCCCGGACCGTCGCCCTTCCGCCCGCCACGAACCCCGCGAGCAGCAGCCTCAGCCGGCCGTGGACGCTGCCCACGAGGGGGGTGCCCTCGTCCAGCAGCTCCGTGGCGCGCTGTGCCTCGTACGCGATCAGGGCGCGTACGGACGCGCCGGCGCTCGGCGCGGCGAGGTCGCTCTCCTGGACGTGGAAACGCTTCATGTCCTGGGCGGGCAGGTAGACGCGGTCGCGGCCGAGGTCCTCGGCGACGTCCTGGAGGTGCTCGACGATCTGGAGCGCGGTGCACACGGCGTCGGAGCGGCGGACGCGCTCGGGGGTCGAGGTGCCGGTGACGGCGAGCACCAGGCGGCCGACCGGGTTGGCGGAGAGTTCGCAGTAGGCGAGCAGGTCGTCGTAGGTCTCGTAGCGGGTGACGAGCTGGTCCTGGCGGTTGGCGGCGATGAGGCCGAGGAAGGGCTCGGGGGTGAGGCCGCGGCGGCGCACGGTGGGCACCAGGCGGCGCAGCAGGGGGTGGTGGGGGGTGCCGTCGAAGACGCGGCCGAGGTCGGCCTCGAAGGCGTCGAGCAGGGCGAGCCGGTCGCCGGCCCGCTCCGGGGGGACGCCTAGCACGCGGGCGTCGGCGCCGCCGGGGGCCAGGTCGCCGTCGCCGATGTCGTCGACCAGGCGGGCGAAGCCGTAGACGGCCATGAGGTCGGCGCGCCAGGCGCGGGGCAGGAAGAAGGGGGCCACGGGGAAGTTCTCCCGCGCGGCCTTGTCCAGCGTGGCGCGTTCCAGTGCCGTCGCCGTGTCGGTTCCCGTCACCGCGCGCTGCCCGGTGCGAGGACGGCGCGGTCCACGTTGAGCTGGGGAGTTTCCGTAGCCATTGCCGTCACATCTCCCGTTCTACACTGCCGACCCGATACTCACTATTTCGGACACGCCGCCGACCCTCCGGGGGGTGTCCCGGCGGAGGGTGTCGCGCATTATCGCCCCGATTGCCGGTTTCCGGCACCTGTACAGCTTACGTTGTACGACACGACAGGGTCCGCCGGGGTGTCCGGCGCATCGCAAGAACACCACGACGGGCGCCAAGATTCCGACGTGGCACCGGAGTTGACGCATCCTTTGCAGACGCGGGACCCCGCCGGAGGGCTGTCCGGCGGGGCCCTGACGGTCCGCGGGCTACTTGCCCGTGAACTTCTCGTACTCCTTGAGGACCTCTTCGGTGGGCCCGTCCATGCGGAGTTCGCCGCGCTCCAGCCACAGGACGCGGTCGCAGGTGTCGCGGATGGAATTGTTGTTGTGGCTCACCAGGAAGACCGTGCCGGCCTCCTGGCGCAGCTCACGGATGCGTGCCTCGGAGCGCTTCTGGAAGGCGCGGTCACCGGTGGCCAGCGCCTCGTCGATCATGAGGACGTCGTGGTCCTTGGCCGCGGCGATGGAGAACCGCAGCCGGGCCGCCATGCCCGAGGAGTACGTCCGCATGGGCAGCGTGATGAAGTCGCCCTTCTCGTTGATGCCGGAGAAGTCGACGATGCCCTGGTAGCGCTCCTTGATCTGCTCGCGGGACATGCCCATGGCCAGACCGCCCAGGATGACGTTCCGCTCGCCGGTGAGGTCGCTCATCAGGGCCGCGTTGACGCCCAGCAGCGAGGGCTGGCCGTCGGTGTAGACCTTGCCCCTCTCCGCCGGGAGCAGGCCGGCGATGGCCCGCAGCAGGGTGGACTTGCCGGAGCCGTTGGAGCCGATCAGGCCGATGGCCTCGCCCCGGTAGGCGGTGAAGGACACCCCGCGCACGGCGTGCACCTTGCGCACGCCACGCGGTTCGCCGCGCTTGACGATGCGGCTCAGGGCGGCGGTGGCGCTGCCCCTGCCGGTCTTGGCCCCGTTGACCCGGTAGACGATGTGCAGCTCGTCCGCGATGACGGTCGGCCGGCGGTCGCCGGTGTTCTGCTCAGCCACGACCGTACCGCTCCTCAGCCTTCCAGAAGTACACGAAGCCGCCGCAGCTGAGCACCACGGCCCAGCCCAGGGCGATGCCCCACACGTGCGGGGGCAGGTTCGAGGCGCCGTAGTCGTCGATGAGCGCGAAGCGCATCAGGTCCATGTAGACGGCCGCCGGGTTGGCCTGCAGCACCCGGACGATCCATTCGGGCCGGCCCGTCAGCATGGTGTTGATGGAGAACATGACACCGGAGGCGTACATCCAGGTCCGCAGGATGAACGGCATCAGCTGGGCGAGGTCCGGCGTCTTGGCGCCCATGCGGGCCACGATCATCGCGAGCCCGGTGTTGAACATGAACTGGAGCGCCAGTACGGGGACGATCAGCAGCCAGGACAGGCGCGGATAGTTGCCGAACCCGATCGCCACCACGAACACGACGAGCATGGAGAACAGCAGTTGCTGGAGCTGCTGGAGGGAGAACGAGACCGGCAGCGCGGCGCGCGGGAAGTGCAGGGCGCGCACCAGGCCGAGGTTGCCGGAGATCGCCCGGACACCCGACATCAGCGAGTTCTGCGTGAAGGTGAACACGAACACACCGGTGACCAGGAAGGGCACGTACGTGTCGTGCGACATGCCCCGGCTGGCCTTGAGGATCAGGCCGAAGATCGCGTAGTAGACGGCCGCGTTCAGCAGCGGGGTGACCACCTGCCACAGCTGGCCCAGTTTGGCCTGGCTGTACTGGGCCGTCAGCTTCGCCTGGGAGAAGGCGAGGATGAAGTGGCGGCGGCCCCACAGCTGCCGGACGTACTCGACGAGCGAGGGCCGGGCACCGCTCGCCGCGAGCCCGTACTTGGCGGCGAGATCCGCCGCCGGCAGTCCCTCGTCGGGCGACGGAGCCGCGGTCACCGCGACACCGCCGTCTTGGGTTCTCTCACTCACAGGTGGAAACTTTCGTCTTCGGGTGCGTCGTGTACTGCGCGTGCGCCGGGCTCCGTGGCCCGCCCCGTCGAGCTTCTCAGATCACCGGGGGACGGCCCAGCCGGGTCAGCCGCCACACCGTACGCCAGCGCATCGGGCGGCGCGGGCCGCACGGGCTGGTCCAGCCCTCCTTGAAGCCGCCGAACCACGCCTTGAGCGCGGGTCCGGAGGGACGGCGGGCCAGCGTGAGCAGCAGCCAGACGCCCAGGTAGACCGGGACGAGCGGCATGGGCAGGTTGCGGCGGGCCAGCCAGACGCGGTTGCGGGCCACCATGCGGTGGTACACCGCGTGCCGCGAGGGGGCGGTCGTCGGGTGGTACAGGACCATGTCCGACCGGTAGTCGATCATCCAGCCCGCGTCCAGCGCGCGCCAGGCGAGGTCGGTCTCCTCATGGGCGTAGAAGAACTCGTCCGGCAGCCCGCCGACCTCGCCGAGCACCTTCGTACGGACGGCGTTGGCGCCGCCGAGGAAGGTGGTGACGCGTGAGGAGCGCAGCGGGTCGGAGGCGCGCAGCCGGGGCACGTGGCGGCGCTGGGTCTCGCCGGTCCCGGGGTCCGCGATGCGGAAGCTGACGATACCCAGTTCCGGGTCCGCGGCGAACGCGGCCCGGCACAGCTCGGCGGTGTCCTGCCGGGCGAGCAGACCGTCGTCGTCCAGGAACAGCAGGATGTCGACGTCACCGCCGCCGGGGCCGAACGCCTCGATGCCGACGTTGCGGCCGCCGGGGATGCCCAGGTTCTCGGGCAGCTCGACGGTGCGCACACCCGCGGGCACCTCGGGCACGGGCGAGCCGTTGCCGACGACGACCACCGAGACCCTGTCGCCGTCCTGCTTGGCGACGGAGTCGATGAGCGCGCGCAGCTCATCGGGGCGGTTGCCCATGGTGATGATGACCGCGCCGACCTTCATGCCGTTCACCTCAGCCTGCTGGACACGAGAATGGACACCAGGTGCAGCACGGTCTGCAGCAGGGCGATGCCGGCCAGCACGGCGGTGCCGAGCCGGGTGAAGAACAGGTCGCCGCGCGCCTGGTCCAGGACGGCCAGCACCAGGATCAGCAGTGACGCCTCGATGCCGAGGATCAGCCGGTGGAACTTCAGCGCGGCGGCGGCCCGCCGGGCCAGCGCCATGCCGGAGGACCGCGGCTCGGCGGCGGACTCCCGCACCGGCGCCATCCCCGCCTGGTGCCGGGCGACCCCGACGAGGTCGGTCTCCGCCTTGATCAGGATCGCGCCGAGCGCCGCGAGGGTGCCGAGGAACGCCCACAGCCAGTCGATCCGGCCGCTGCCGAACAGGTCGGCGGCGCGCAGCCCGAGGCCGACCAGGACGGCGGCGTCGGTGAGGTAGGCGCCCACCCGGTCCAGGTAGACCCCGCCCAGCGAGTACTGCTTCCGCCAGCGGGCGATCTCGCCGTCCACGCAGTCCAGCAGCAGATACAGCTGGGTGGCGACGATGCCGAGCACGGCGCCCGTGATCCCCGGCACCAGCAGGGCCGGGGCGGCGAGCACACCGCAGACGGTCATCAGGTACGTGAGCTGGTTGGGCGTGATCCTGGTGTTCACCAGGTAGCGGTCGATGCGCAGGGACACCTCGCGCATGTAGAGGCGTCCCGCCCAGTGCTCACCGCTGCGCCGGTCCTTCACCCCCGCGGGGTGGACGACCGGGCGGAGTTCAGCTACCGATGGCCTTGACATAGTCGGCGTAGATGTCCTTGATCTGGTCAGTCTTGAGGTCGAGGTGTTCGAGGATCGTGTAGCGGCCCGGCCGGGTCTCCGGCGCGAACTCCACCACGCGGACGAACTCGTCCACGGTGAAGCCGATGTCCTCGGGCAGCACGGGCAGTCCGTGGCGGCGCAGCACGCCGGCCATGTGCGCCGACTCCTCGTGCGCCCCGCGCAGGTACATGGCGAAGGCGGCGCCGAGGCCGCACTGCTCGCCGTGGCTGGCGGCGCGCTTGGGGAAGAGCAGGTCGAAGGCGTGGTTGATCTCGTGGCAGGCGCCCGAGGAGGGCCGCGAGTCACCGGAGACCGACATGGCGATGCCGGACAGCACCAGCGCCTCGGCGAGGACCTGGAGGAAGTCGTTGTCCGCGATCCCGCCCGGGTGCCGGAGCACCGCCTCGCCGGCCTGGCGGGCCATGGCGGCGGCGAGACCGTCGATCTTCTCGCCGTTGACCCGGTTGGCCAGCTCCCAGTCCGCGATGGCGGAGACGTTGGACACCGCGTCGCCGATGCCGGAGCGCACGAAGCGCGCCGGGGCGGCCAGGATGACGTCCAGGTCGACCAGGACGGCGATCGGGTTGGGGACACCGTAGGAGCCCCGGCCCGCGTCGTTGTCGAGGGTGGCGACCGGCGAGCACAGGCCGTCGTGCGCGAGGTTCGTCGGCACGGCGACCAGCGGCAGGCCGACCCGCGCGGCGGCGTACTTGGCGCAGTCGATGATCTTGCCGCCGCCGAGGCCGACGAGCGCGTCGAAGTGACCCGCGCGGATGTCGTCGGCGAGCCGGACGGCGTCGTCCAGGGTGCCGCCGCCGACCTCGTACCAGGTGGCACCCGGCAGCTGCGGGGCGACCCGCTCCTTCAGCCG
>NZ_JBHXLV010000180.1:0-13222 GCF_042721685.1 Streptomyces sp. NPDC058459
CCCTTGGCCGGGGCGGGAGCGAGGGTGTCCTGCGGCTCCCGCAACGCCTTTTCTACGGTGGTCTGACTAGTCATGCCCGGGAGATTCTCTATCCGGAGTCGCTCGATCTGGAGGTCCTCGACGAGGGCCGGAGAGCCGGAGATGACGAGCAGCAGGCTGCCGTCGCGGATCGCGGTCTGCTTGAGGACCGTGCTTCGTCCACCGGCGGTGAACGTCAGGAGCTGGCTCCACTGCTCATCACCGCGGTCCTGGGGTGCAGACAGCTTCTGCGTGGCGATGTCGATCGGGGCGCTGCCCGCGAGGACCTGATAGTTCGGGCAGCCGGTCATGGCGTCGAAGATCCGGTTGGTGCCGTCGGACAGCTTCGTCGGGCTGTCGCTGTAGAGCTCCTCGGAGATCTCCGAGGAGCTGCTGCCGTAGGTGAAGTCGGACTTCGCCTTGTGCGGGAAGGTGAGCGTACCGCCGGTCGCCGCGTCGCCGCCCAGTTCGCTCAGCGCGGGGCAGCCGAGGACGGTGACGTCGTCGTGCTGAGCCGCACGCTGCGGCTTGGGCAGGTAGCCGCTGCCGAGGTCAGCCTCGGTGAGCAGGCGGGCCGCCAACGCGGCCGAGGTAAGCGTGGCCGGTTCGCGGTGAGCGTCGGCCGGCTTACCGGTTCGGCTGGAGGAGGTGGTCTGCTGGCCGGCTCCGTCGGTCTCGGGGGAGCAGGCGGGCAGGGCGAGGAGGGCGGCGGTGATGCCGAGGGCGGTGGTGGCGACGCGAACGCGCATGACGTAACTGACCCCTTGGTGCTAGGTGACGGGTGGTCAGTGCGGGCCCAGGGGCCCGGTGGGGTCGTAGGGGTGGTGGTCAGTGCCCGAGGTGGCGCAGGCAGTCCTCGAACGTTTCGTGCGTCGCGTCCGCCGGTCCGCTGTTGCGGTTGTACCAAGCGGTGTCCAGGCGGGGCTCCCGCTGCTGGTGGCCGGCCCTGCATCGCAGCCAGATCTGGTCGCGGGTGGAAAGAATGAGCCAGTCCCGGTATGCCCCGCACTCGGCGCAGGCGGTCATCTCACCGTCGATGACCAGGGGCTGCTTCCAGGGCATCATCTTGCCCTCGACCTGGTCGTGGCTCGGCACGCGCAGCTCCGGCGGAAGGAAGTCCGGTGCCGCAGCGGTCGGCTCGTCGCTCTGCGGTGTGTCCGTCGGCGCCCCGATCCACGGCGGCATCTGGTGGTGTCGTGCGACCAGCTCGGCGAGCTGCCGCTCCACTTCGGTCGGTCCCTTGGCCCGGCGGCGTATGCGGTGAAACACCCTGGCGCCCTCCTCTGTCTCGTCACCTCGTCCTGCGCTTGATGATCGTGCCCCACGCCCCCTCCGGTTTCAATTCACAAAGTCCACAGTCTCCTCCGACCAGGTCAGAGGGGTGCTTGGGCGCATCGAACGGGCCTAACGGCCTGGCCGGGCGGCGTCTTCGCCGCTCCGTCGTTCGCCGGGTGCGGGGCGGCTCGTCGGCGTCCCGCGCTTCGTGGACCGGGTGGTTGTGGTGCCGGTCTCGGGCAGACGGGAGGCGTCGGCGGGCAGGTTTGCGGCTCGCCGCATCCGCCACACGAGCACGTCGCTGACGGACTCCGCGGTGCCGAGTTCACGCCCAGCGGCAACCTCAGGGAGCAGAGCTGCCGAGTCGTAGCCGGCGGCATCGGCTTCCGCGACGGTGGCGGCCAGGGCGTACCAGCCGGGCTCCGCGAGGATCTGCTCGGCCAGATCCGGCAGGGCCTGGCGCAGCAGCTCGGTCTGGCGCTGGAGCATCGGCCGGCTCAGGCGCCGACCACGCTCGTAGAGAACCCCGAGGGGCTGCGCGGCGGCGGCCTGGTAGGCGGCGCGCAGGTGATGAGCGGCTCGGGTGGCTGCCTCGGCCTGCTGGGCGTGGCCCTTGCGGGCATGCCAGTGCGCGGCGGCGGTGATCAGGAAGAACAGCATGTCGATCGCCATCGCCGTGGTGGCGCCGTCCTCACCGCGGCCGAGCGCCGGGCCGCCCTGGACGAGTTCGCGAGCGGCCTGCCGCAGAGCGCGATCGTGGCCCCGTATGGCACGGACGTGGGAGCGTGAGGCTCGCTCAAAAGCTGTTGCCGCGTCGCGCAGCTCGCGGCGGGTATGGGCGGCGGACGTCTTCGCGAGGGCGTCCAGGACCTCGCCGGCTGCGGCGATGTGGGCGGCGGCGACCGCGTCCTCGTCGTGCTCGAAGACGAGCACGGCCTGCCACGCGGCCGAGGCCGCTCCGCGGCGGGCAGCGGCCGGACCGTCCGGCCCCCTACGGATCGCGTCGTCCCCCAGGGGAGCCGGGGCGTCGGCGGACCAGCGTTCGCGGATGCGGGGCAGCGACAGATCGGGAGCCAGGCGGGCGCCAGGATAGAAGACGGGCTCGCCGTCCTTGTTCAGGTCGTCGGGTAGCGCGACCTTGTATCCGAGCAGGTCGCCGGAGGGTGCGGCGCGCTTGCGGACCAGGAGGCCGGCGGCGGCGAGCCGGTCGAAGAACTCCTCGTCGCCCCACGCCCCGCTTACCGCGCGCCGTACGGCTTCACGCAGTTCCTCGCGGGCGGTGCGCTCGCGGCCCTGCCGCTCGGCCTTGTGGCGTTCGGCGCTGGTGGGACGTTTCGCTGCGGTGCCGTCACCGGGGGCGACCTGGTGGAGGCCGAGTTCCTTCTCGATGAGGCGAGCTTCGGCTTGGGCGCGGGCGCCGGAGCGAAAGTCGTCGGGGCGGTGGCCGTCCTCGGTGACGAGGGTGGCGACGATGTGGATGTGGTCCTCCGCGTGGCGCACGGCGGCCCAGCGGCAACCGGACTGTCCCTCACCCGGGTCAATGCCCGTGGCGGCGACGATGCGACGGGCGATGCCGGCCCACTCCTCGTCGCTCAGGATCCGGTCGCCCGGGTCGGCTCTTACGGAGGTGTGCCAGACGTGCTTGGCCGGGCGGGCGTGCTTGGCCAGGGCCATCATCGGCTGGTCCAGGAGCCGCTGGAGGTCGGTGAGGGTGGCGTTCGGGTCGCGGCCGGGATCGGGGGACATGCCGTCGAAGGAGGCGACGAGGTGGGGGTCGGTGTGGTCCTCGTGCTTGCCGGTGTCGTAGAGGTAGAAGAGGAGACCTCGGGTGTCCGCTCCCGACGGGTTGACGCTGGGGATCATGAGCCGTGGCTCTCAATGAGCCGGGTGGCGGCCTGATGGGCGGTGTCGGCGGCACGCCGTACGGCGGCGATGGCCGCTTCGAGGTGAGGAACGTCAGCGCCTGAGTTGAGGGCCTTGACTGCCTGATTGAGGTTGCTGCCGGCCCAGCCGAGCCGCCGCCGGCTGTCGAACAGGGCGGTGATCACCTCGCGTGCGTCGGCGATCTCTGCACTGGTACGGCTGAGGTCGCGGGCGGCGGCGAGCGCGGAACGGGCGAGGAACCCGGCGACCGACAGATTGCATTGGGCGGCGGCGGACTTGATCAGGGCGTACTCGTCGTCGTTGAAGCGGGCGTTGGGCTGGTGCATGCGCTTCTTCTCAGGCGACTGACGCGGACGCTGACGGGCGCGAGGAGCGCGCTGTCGGGGCGCGCGCGGCTCGGTCGGCTTCTCCTCCTGCCCCGGCTTCGATCCGCCCTCGGTCGAAGCCCGAAGGATCTGCGCCCCCCGGTGCAGGTCCTCTCCCGCCCCCTCGGGGGCGGGTTTGGCGGAAGCTACGCTTCCGCCCCAACTTGCTCGCTGTGGGACCGAGTTGGAGTCAGGATCAGGTTCCGGGGCGGAGCCGTTCAAGAAAGCGTTCGTCATCAGGATTTGGGCCTCGTGGAGCGGGTGCGTTGCTGGGTGGTTGCGGTAAGCGCGACGTCGACCAGTCCCGCGAGGACGCAGACCGGATCGTCGCGCTGGTCCTGGACGAGCCACTGCCCGACCGAGGCACGGACAGCCGCGTGGAGGAGCCTGCGCCGGACCCGGACATCTGCCCTGGCATCAGCCTCGGCGACGGTGGGCTCGCAAGCGCGGGGTGGACACGCGTTCACGACATGCCTCCGGAGTGAGATGGTGGCCCGACGCGGAGCCGGGCCACCTCAACGGACATGGAGTATGAGCTGGGGCTTTACCGGTTCATCCGCACTCAGGGCAGCGTCCGACGTGACTGCTGAGCGCCCGGGCCATCCGCTGCTTCGCTGAGGCAGCCTGCTTCGCGCTGGATTTCGCCGCCGGCCTGCCCGCATGCCGCTCGGAGTGGGCGAGCATGAAGCCGATCTCTCGCTCGTACTCCGTACGGACGGTGTTGAACTGGTGGCAGGTCTTCATCGTGCGACGCTCCTCATCGTGGTGATGTCCTCGTTCCGCAGCTCTCGGAGGACCAGGCCGAGGCGGTCGTTACCGACACCCGTCAGGCCCTGGCGGCGGATGATCTCGCGCAGCTGCACCCGGGTGATCGCGGCGTTGCGGTCCCGTGCGAGCAGGGCGGGAACATGGGGGCGTACCTCGTGGACCAGCTGGCGTTCGGGTTCGCCTAGCTCGCGTGCGCGCTCCGTCTGGTGTGAGCGAGACCGGGCGCGCTTGTCCTTATTCTTCGTTCGAGATTTCCGGACCGAATTCCGGCGAAGCGGCACCTGGGGTCCTCGGTCCTGGGTGGTCTCGGTCCCGGACTCGGGGGTGGTCGGTCCTCGGTCCTGGGTGGTCTCGGTCCCGGACTCGGGGGTGGTCGGTCCCCGATCCTCGGCGCTCTCGGTCCCGGACATCACGGGGGCCGATTCCCGATGGCAATCCGCAGTCTGAGCTGGTGCTTCATGCGTATTGTTGGCGGTCTTCGTACCCTCTGCGTCCGGCTGCACGGCTTCTGGGTCCTGGGGACTGTTCACCGGAACCGCGTCGTCATCATGGCTTGTCGTTGCGAGCGTTCCCGTTTCGTTTCCTTGGGTCCCGGAGCCGACCTCCGCCTTCGGAGTTGCCTCGCTGGGGACCGGTCCAGAGGCAGTCCCACGTCCTCGGTCCGGGACCGACTCGTCGAAACCGTTGGGACTGGAGGCGGGGACCGCCGTCCCATTCGGCGTCGGCTGCGGGAAGGCCGTGGCCACCGCGGCGTTGCTGGCTGCCGTGGACCAGGGAGAAGGAAGTGGGACCGTGGCGAGCGCGAGAGAGTGTCGCCGGGCAGCGAGCTGGTCGAGCAGCTGAGACCGCTGGAGGGGATCGGTGCCGACCGCGGCCCTGCCCACCGCCTTCGACAGGCGTCTGGTAAGCCGACGGCCTCGACGGTTTCGCTGTTGCTCGGGAGTGCGCTCCGCGAGACGGGCAGCGAGAGCGACCGCGCGGGCCGTGGCTCGGTCCCGGGTGATCTGGGCGGCGTCGCGGTCCCGCGCGGCGATGCCCAGGCGAGACAGCAGCCGTTCCCGGGCCTCTCGCCCCAGCACAGCGATCAGCCCGTGCGATGCGGCGCCGGGTGTGCGCAGTCGCAGTTCGATTCCCATGGCCAGGTGCCATAGCATCGCGGCCATGATCGGCCCGACGAAGGCGCGGACCGTGCCGCCGACGGGGCCGCTCTCGGCATAGGCCGGGATCACCTGTACCGTCGTGATCACCCAGACCAGCGTGCCCGGCAGGCCGGGGGCGCCTTGGACGGCCAGGTTCTGTCGCGCCATCAGCGCCGTTGCGAAGAGCGCGAGTTCAGCGGCGGCGAACATCCCAGCGCGCTCGGCGGTGCCAGCCATGTCGAGGTAGTCAGCGGCGAACCGCCAGCTCGTGTCCGCGCTGTAGGCCGTGCAGCCGAGGGCGGCTACGGCGGCGACCTTGACGGCCGGTCCGCCGAAACGTTTCTGCGTTCGGGTTCCCCGGCGCCGGACCGTCCAGGCGGTCAGCGCGAGCGCGGCGGGCACGACGGCGGCCAAGAGGAGGGGGAGGTCGGAGGTGGCACCGAGGGCGAGTACAGGGTGGGTCATGCTGCCTTTCCGAGAGGGGCGTTTGCCGGGGCGGACGCTGCAGGGCGGTTGGCGGGCTGGGTGCCGGGGGCTGTAGGCGTGGGGGTGGCCTTGCCCTTGGAGGTCTTCTTCCGCTTCTTCTTGGGGCGGGGCACGCCGTAGTTGCGGTCGCGGTCGAGGACCTTGTTTGCCGCCCCACGGAGCAGGTCGCGGGCGTGCTTGTGGCTGATCTTCAGAGCGCCGGCGAGCCGGTCGGGCCGCCAGCCCCGGACGTAGGCGTGGTCGATGACGACCTGCCGCTCGGTCTCGGTCAGGTGCACGTCGCGCCCCTGGAAGAAGGCGGTCACGCGCTGGTAGTCCAGTCGCTGATGCAGGTTCTCGTGCAGCGGACGCCGCTCGGCCTCGGTCAGGCCACCCCACACGCCCTCCTTGAGGACGTTTTCCAGAGCGAAGTCCAGGCACTCGCGGCGTACGGGGCACCAGCCGCACAGCTCTTTCGCTTCCGCGATCTCCTCGTGGTCCCGGGGGCCGGGGAAGAACACGGCCTCGGCGTCCTCGACGTCCATGCCGTGGCACGTGCCACGGGTGTGCCAGCTCGTGTCTCCGATGCCGCGCAGGCCGGTGACCGGCGCGTCGTGGGTGGTGATATGGCGCAAGGTGGGTCTCCGATGTGCTGCCGCGCCGACCGGCGGGCGCGGTGCTCGGCGGGTGCGGCGTCGGGTGCCGGCTGCGGCGCGTGGGCGTGCGCCGCAGCCGGTGCGGGACGGTGGTGTCGGGTTGGGCGTGCAGCGGACGGGGCGTACGTGCCGGGAGCGCCGGTCAGGCAGGGACGGGCTGCTGGGTCTGCACGGCGAGCTGCGCCTGCTGGGCGGCGGCCAGGTCGAGGCGGCTGGGGTGAGTGGCACAGATTGCGGTTCCGCGGGCTACGCCGTCGGGACCGATTCTCCGTCGACGGCATGACTCGCCGGGCTGGGCCAGGCACCACTCGCACCGCACGCTCAGGGCGTCGGGCATCCCCTGAGCGACAGCGGCCTCTCGGGCTGCGCGTGCGGGCCGGTAGGGCGCGAGGGCTTCGCGAGCGGCGGGCGGTATGCAGGAGCCGATCGCCTTCAGCCTCGCCTTCAGCGCCGGGTCCATCTCCTCGTTCGCGCTGGTGATCGCGAGGGCCCGTGCGGGCTGGGCGGCGCCGGCGGCGACGGCGCGGCGGGTGTCGACCAGCTCGGCGGTGTAGGCGGCCTGGTCGTCGGGATCAGCCAGGGGCGTGGGGTCGGAGTGCCGGGCCAGACGCTCGCGCCGGTAGCTCTCCCAGGGCCGGCCCACGTCCGCCGGGAGTATCTGGTACGGCGAGGTGCGGTAGTGGTGGCGGGCGACGGCCAGAGCGTCCCAGCCGTGCGGGGTGGCCATCGGCACGTCCGCGAGCAGATGGTGCCACTGGGCGAGCTGCTCGCGGGCATCGCCTTCGTCGGTGCGGGTGGTGCGGGGGTCCAGGCGTCCGATGTAGGTCAGCAGGGCTGCGATTTCGCGGCGGTCCACGGTCAGCCCTCCGTTCCGGTCGGCTCGGCGAGTGCGGCGAGGAGCGCGGCTTGGTGTTTTTCGGTGCGAGTCATGCCGCGTGCCGGTTGCTGTCCGCCGCCCGGCACCGCGTGCAGCCCAAGCCGGGCCGGAGGGTGTTCTCGGACGATCCAGGCCCGCCAGTCCGCCGACCAGGCACCGGCCGATCGCGGCGTCCAGTCGGCCCGGTGCAGACGCCACTTCGCGTCGGCAGCCCGTACGCCCTCCTCGCCGAGGCGCTGGAGGTGCCCCTGTTCGCGGGTCCATGCGTGGGTTGCTGGGTCGACCTTCCACTCCACAGCCGAGAGGACGGCCGAGCCACTACTGCTGTACCTCCGGTTCAAGAGAGGTTCACTAGGGTTCTGGGGGTTGGAATCCGTACCGTGGTGGGTGCGGATTCCGGCCCTTCGACGGGTCGGATTCCGTCGCGAGGGTGTGGATTCCGGCCCGGCCGGATTCCCGCGAGAGGGGCCGGATGCCGTGCCCTCCCGGGGCCAGATCCCGTACCGCTGGAGCCCCTTCTCTGCCTCGGTGTCGAGGTCCGGAACGGGGTCTGAGTCCGTAGGGGGCTCGACGTAGGCGTCCGGGTCCTCGTGGCGTACGGCGGCGACCTTGGCCAGCCAGGAGGCAGCTCGGGGCAACCGATAGACCGAGCTGCGCTTGGGCCCCTGCAGGTGGCGGCGTTCAACCAGCTCGCCGCTCTTGTCCAGCGAGGCCAGAGCGTCGCGTACGGCGGTGCGGCTCGCGTTAGTCCGCTTCATCAGGTCAGAGATCGAGGCCCAGACCACGCACCGCTCGTCGGGAACGTGGTCTGCAACCGACAGCAGGACCAGCCGCGCGGTGCCCCTACTGGAGCTGTGCTCGAACACCCACTGGCGCACGTCTTTACTCATCGGCCGCACCGATCGAGCGAGCGGTGGCGGCCGTGCTCCAGACCGGAGCCAACGGTCCCGGGGCGCGGGCTGGGGACGTTGCGGCGAGAGTGGCTGCCGCGCGGGCAGGCTGGAAGTGCCTTTTGCGCAGGGCGGGACCCATGTAAGAATCTCCTTTGGTGTTGCCACGCTGAGACGCGCCCTGGATGGGATCAGCGTGGTGATGGTGGCGATCACCGCCCTTGCCGGGGCGGTACAGCCGTTAGCGTCCGGCGTTCGGGAGTTGCACCTCCGGACGCCGCCGCTGTATCAGGGCCTATCCGGCCCGAAGTTTGTGCACGTCACAGCTCTCTGTCCGTGTCAGCGGGACCGTTGCCCGGCTGGGGACGACGAACATACGCACGGCTCCGTGTCAAGGTCCAGAGTTGGTTCTTAAACCCTGTAGAAGTCGCGGGAGCGGGCGCGACTTCGGTGTTGCGATCATGGGTGGGTCCCCTGGCGAGCACGTCTAACGGGTGGGGTCGGCGTGGCCCAGCGTGGGCCCTGCCTGCAGAGCAACACTTCAGTGAAGCTGTGATCGGAAACCTACGCCAGAGTGATCCCTACCTGTCAACACCAAAGTGAAGCGTCTTGGATGTTGGCTCCCCTGGCTGCACTGCAGTACAATCCGTGTTTCAGTGATGGGAGGAGTCGGTGATGGCGGAGTCCAGCGAACCGGCGGAGGCGCCCGGAGGCGCGGCCGGCGCTCGGCACTCTTTGGCCGACAAGCTCAACCACCTCTTCGAGACGAAGAGGAACCCCGCGACCGGCAAGCCCTACAGGAGCGCCGAGGTGGCCAGGGCGATCTCCATGTCGGAGAGTGCGATCAGTCAACTGCGGAGCGGGGCGAAGCCCAATCCCACCCTCACGACGGTGGAGAGGCTCGCCAGCCACTTCCATGTCGAGGCCCAGTACTTCTTCTCGGACTACGACGCCGAAGAAACAGAGAAGGTGCGCGCCACCATGGAACTCATCGAGGCGGTGGCCGACAGTGATGTGCGCGGGCTGGCGCTTCGCGCCAATGGCCTTTCGGCGGACAGTCTCAGGATGATCACCAACGTGATCAATCAGGCGCGTCGCTGGGAAGGGCTCGATAAGCCAGGGTCTTGACGTGACCCTTCTCACCTGCTGGGCGATTTGATCCCTATGCCTCTAAGGTCCACCAAGATCGCTTTGGGGACCCGTAGCGACGTGTGCGAAGCTCCGCTAGAACCACGCGGAATGGAGGGTTCCGGTTAGCGCAGGCCATGCTGGCGGCGACTCGGGGGCTACAGCAAGGATCTGGTCCATGTTCAATCGGCCACACGCGCGCAAGGAAGCGCAGCTGAGGCGACTCTGTGAGGAGCAACTGCGCGGGATCGAGATTTCGGATCCTGACGCGGTGGAGGAAATTTGCCGACAGCTCGCTGTCAAGCGGGGCCGGCCGATATACCTCAATGAACTTCCCGAGACCGGTGGGGCAAACGCTCCCTGCGGAATGGTTCTCTCATTCGACCACGGGGATTATGTATTTCACGTCGCGGCAACCAGTGAACGGCATCGCGCGCAGATCGTGCGTCATGAGCTGGCCCATCTCCTTCTCGGGCACGCCGGTAGCAACGAGAGCGTTGTCAAGGCGCTGCTGGGCGTCCTCCCTGATGGGGTAGATCCCGCAGCCGTTCTCTCGGCGCTGGGTCGGACGAGTTACGACAGCGAGAGCGAGTACGACGCCGAGATGGCCGCCTCGTGCCTGGGAGAAATTTTCCGCGACCTTGCCCACTCCGGCCGGGAACACGGCCGATCCGGTGCTGTGTCACGGCTCGACGACGCACTGGTCCATCCGCGGAGGAACCGCCGCTCATGACCACATCCGCCATCATCGCCGGCGTCCTCTGGATAGTGGCTCTCTGGCGATTGCCGTCAATCCGGCATTCCCACAAGCAGCGGAGCCTAGCGCTGACTTTGGTGACCCTCGCGGCTGCCATGACCTTCGAGGTGCCCCAGGTCAAGGAAGCCGTCGATGCCGTCGTCGGTGCGGGGGTAAGGCTGGCACCGCTACTGAAACAATTGCTCGGCGTGACCTCGGCGGCCTACCTGCTCGACTTCGTCATCGCAGTGGTTCGGCCACAGGGCTTGGCGCGGCGCACGCGACTGATCGCCGGCGGCGTGACCTTGCCTCTTATGCTCATCTTCTACGCCCTGGCCAACTGGACGCCCGGCGGGCCAGTCCGGCTCGGCGAGGGCCGCGGAGTTCCCTTTCCCGTCCTCTACATGACGGTCTTCACGCTGTACATCGGCATCGCGATGGTCGTGTCGACCTGGCTGTTCCTTGGCGGAGTCCGTCACAGTCGGACGCTCCTCGGGAAGGCCGGCCTCGGATTCCTGGGCCTGGGAACTCTGCTCGGAAGCCTCTACGCTTTCCAACGCATTGCTTTCGTGACGATCCAGCTCAGCTCCGGAACCGAGTACCCGGATCTGGCAAACCTGCTGTCCACTACGCTCAAGCAGGGCACGGCCTTGTCCGTCGCGGTGGGCGTCTGCCTTCCTCCGCTCTCCGTCGCCGCAGAGTACGTCGCTGCGTGGTTCAACCTGCGCAAGCTGCGCCCCCTCTGGGCGCAGCTCACGCAAGCGGCCCCGAACGTTGTGCTGGCGACATCCGTGCGCAGGAGCCGTGTGCCCTTCCGGCTGGAGCGATGCGTCATCGAGATCGAGGACGCCTGTCTGGCGCTTCGCGAATACGTGTCTGCCGACACCTATACGTCGGCCCAGAAGTTTGTCCTGTCCCAGGCTGCTGGTGTGCAATGCGCTGACGCGGTCGTTGAAGCCTGCTGGTTGCGCGCCGCCGTGCAATCTGCCCGAGATGGTGGCGAGCGGCTCCGAGGCGTTGAATACCCGCCGCTCGGAGTGACCGGACGGGATAGGGCGAGCGAACTGTCGTGGCTGCGCGAGGTTGGCCGCGCGTACCTCCTCTTGCCTGTCGTTTCAGAATTTGCCCGGACAGAACAATCATCCAATATTCAAGCGCAGGGTGATTCGGAGGGATCCCTCACATGACAACTGACGTCCGGCCCCGCGAGTCACTGCTGGCGCGCCGCATCACAGACTGGCTTGAGCCCAAGAACTGGATCATTGCCGTCACCCTGCTGGTGGGTTGGCATACGGCGCACTGGACAGGTGTGGCATGGGGAGTAGTTGGCGCTCTGTTTGCAGCCGTCATCCCGATCACCTTCATCAAGTACGGCATCCGCAAGGGCCACTGGGGCGATCGCCACGTCGGCGCGAAACCAGCCCGACTCGTCGTGATGGCGGTCATCCTGCTCTCGGTGGCTACTGGCATCATCCTGATGCTCGTTGCAGGAGCGCCGCGGACGATGGTCGCGCTCATCGTCTCGATGCTGGTGACCCTGGCGATCCTCGCTGCGATCACCTTCGCCTGGAAGATCTCTGTTCACCAGGCCGTTTCCGCGGGCGCGTGCGCGATGCTCGTGCAGACCTACGGCCCATGGATGGCGCTCGGCTTCCTCCTGGTCATCGTGGTCGGCTGGTCTCGTGTCGAACTGCGCGACCACACCCGCAACCAGGTGATCGCCGGCACGATCCTCGGGACCATCGTGGCTGCAGCCGTCTTCCACCTGGCTCGCTGAACTGCTCGTCGTCTTGACAGTTGCCGCTCCAGGGCTGCGGTGCCAACTACTACAGGGCCGGGGTGAAGGCCATAAAGTGCGCCGGCGGGTGGTCGATGGGCAGGTCGAGCCGCCAGCCCGTGAGGATCTGGGCGCTGCATACGAACAGCCCGTCGGGAAGTTGATCGAGCGGACACCGAGCCCACTCAACGACGCTCTCTTCCAGCTGCGTGCCCGGTTGCCCTTGCCGGGTGTGGACCCGCGCACCGACGCTGACTCGTAGGACGCCTTCGACGTGATCGACGAGTGTGCCGAGCAGTTCCACGTCGGTGGCCCGAGCGACCAGACCGGTCTCCTCGGCGAGGTCGCGCACGACCGCGTCCTCGAAGGCTTGCCCGTTCCCCTCTACGCTGCCGCTGGCAGTTCCCAGGGTGCCGCGCTGGTGCCAGGCCGAGCAGGACGCCCTGCTCGCTGAGCAGGATTGCTCCGGCGTCGACGGCCGCGTGTGCGGCCGGGGCTCGGGTGCTGGGGGGCCGGCTGGAGACGCGCGCCGGCCGACCGGGAAGGCGCCGGGCGCGGATGAGCTGCTGAACGACTGAGGCGTCTTCGTCCGGGTGCGGGAAGAGGTCGATGGCTTCGACGTGGAAGCCGTACTCGGTGAGCAGGTCCTCCCGCAGCTGTGGCGCCAAGACTTACATCTGGGTCGGCAGTGGCGGGTTTTCGCGAAGCAGGATCATCTGCTCGTGCGCGCCACCTCGGTGGGCGGGCCGACACCATGCAGGTCGGTGTGCAGAAGAGAGAGGATCACCGGGGCATCGGGACGCAGGCTGTTGCGCAGTGCCGGCAGCGAGCGATGCAGGTTAACGAAGGCGAGCGTCCCGATCGCGTACGCGGCGTCGAACGGCTTAGTACCGGCCAGGTACTCGGCCACGTCTGCCATAGCGAATTCCACGCCTTCCACGTCCGAGTGGGCGGAGACTGCGCATTCGTGCTGGGTCCGGGACAACCTCGATACCGCTGACGAGCGTTCCGTGTGCCTGGGCGAGGTGGACAGCGTGGCGGCTGGCTCCAGGGCCGATGTCCAGGACACGGCGGTCGGTGACATCGCTGAGGACTTCTGCCCCAGGGCCGATCCCGTTTCAGGGCGTCTAGGCGCAATGCCGGTGACTTAGATGGTTGCTGGTCGGGTGGTGATCGTCGTTGGCGCGGGTGGTGGCCGGTTGTGGTGTTCGGCTCGTTTGAGGGGCCAGTTGGACATCTTGCGT
>NZ_JBHXLV010000181.1:0-13221 GCF_042721685.1 Streptomyces sp. NPDC058459
GGGCTTCTTCACGCGCCGGCTAGAGGTTGCTGAAGTCCGGGCCGGCCGTGCGGCTGCGCTTCAGCTCGTAGAAGCCCGGTACGGAGGCGACGGCGAGGGTGCCGTCCCACAGGCGGGCGGCCTGCTCGCCCTTGGGGGCCGGGGTGACCACGGGACCGAAGAAGGCGATCTGCTCGCCGTCCGGGCCGGGGACCGCGATGACCGGGGTGCCCACGTCCTGGCCGACCTTCTCGATGCCCTCCTTGTGGGAGGCGCGCAGTTCGGCGTCGAACTCGAAGTCGGTCTGGTCGAAGTAGTCGATCAGGTCGGCGGGCAGACCGGCCTCGGCGAGCGCGCCTTCGACGGCTTCCCGGGTCGGGCCCTCGCCCTCGTTGTGGATACGGGTGCCGAGGGCGGTGTAGAGCGGGCCGAGGACGTCCGCGCCGTGCTTCTGCCAGGCGGCGGTGACCACCCGGACCGGCTGCCACGCCTTGGTGGTGAGCAGCTCCCGGTACTCATCGGGCAGCTCGTCGATCCGCGGCTCGTTGAGGACGGCGAGGCTCATGATGTGCCAGCGCACCTCGATGTCCCGGACCTTCTCCACCTCCAGCACCCAGCGGGAGGTCATCCAGGCCCAGGGGCAGAGCGGGTCGAACCAGAAGTCCACCGGGGTCTTGCCCGACGTGGTCGCGGTCTCGGACATGTCTCTCCTAGCGAAAAGGTCTTTTCCAGCGGCAACAGCGCCCCCGGCCGCACCATTCCCCGACGCCCCCCGCCGGGGCCGCATGGCAGGATCGTGCCGTTCAGAGCCTGAATTTTACGATCACAAGGGAGTGCCGCCCGTGCCCGGTGAGAATCTGTCCCGCGACGAGGCCCGCGAGCGGGCCGCACTGCTGTCGGTCGACGGGTACGACGTGGCGCTGGACCTGCGCTCCGCCGTGGGCGAGCGGGGCGACGGGCCGCGCACCTTCCGCTCGGTGACCACGATCCGCTTCCGCTGCGCCGAGCCGGGCGCGTCCTCCTTCGCCGACCTGATCGCGCCGGAGGTGACCTCGGTGTCGCTCAACGGCCGCGACCTCGACCCCGGCGAGGTGTTCGACGGCGCCCGCATCGCGCTGGCGGACCTGGCCGCCGACAACGAGCTGGTCGTGGACGCCCGGTGCGCCTACTCCCGCACCGGCGAGGGCCTGCACCGCTTCGTGGACCCCGAGGACGGCGAGGTCTACCTCTACACCCAGTACGAACCGGCGGACTCCCGGCGGGTGTTCGCCAACTTCGAGCAGCCGGACCTGAAGGCGCCCTACCGCTTCGAGGTGCGCGCCCCCGAGGGCTGGACGGTGTGGAGCAACGGCGCCGGTGAACTCGCGGACGGTTTCTGGCGGTTCGCGGAGACCAAGCCGATCTCGACGTACATCACCTGCGTGGTCGCGGGCCCGTACCACTACGTCACGGACTCCTACGAGCGGGTGCTGGAGGACGGGAGCAAGCTGGAGATCCCGCTCGGCGCGATGTGCCGCAAGGGTCTGGCGCCCTACTTCGACGCCGACGACGTCTTCCTGCTCACCAAGCAGGGGCTGGACTTCTTCCACGAGCACTTCGCCTACCCGTACCCCTTCGGGAAGTACGACCAGGCGTTCGTGCCGGAGTACAACCTCGGGGCGATGGAGAACCCCGGGCTGGTCACCTTCCAGGAGGAGTACATCTTCCGGGGCAAGGTCACGCAGGCGTCGTACGAGGCGCGGGCGAACGTGATCCTGCACGAGATGGCGCACATGTGGTTCGGCGACCTCGTCACCATGGTCTGGTGGGACGACCTGTGGCTGAAGGAGTCCTTCGCGGAGTTCATGGGCACCTTCGCGAACGTCGGCGCGACCCGCTTCACGGACGCGTGGACGACGTTCGCCAACCGCCGCAAGGCATGGGCCTACCGCGCCGACCAGCTTCCCTCCACGCACCCGGTCACCGCCGACATCCGCGACCTCCAGGACGCCAAGCTCAACTTCGACGGCATCACCTACGCCAAGGGCGCCTCCGTCCTCAAGCAGCTGGTGGCCTACGTCGGCCAGGACGCCTTCCTGGAGGGCGCCCGGCGCTACTTCGAGCGGCACGCCTACGGCAACACCCGGCTGGCGGACCTGCTGTCGGTGCTGGGCGAGACCAGCGGCCGGGACATGACGGCGTGGTCGGCGGCCTGGCTCCAGACCGCCGGGGTCAACTCGCTGACCCCGCAGGTGCTGCTGGACGACGCGGGCCGGATCGACGAGCTGGCCGTGCTCCAGGAGGCCCCCGAGTCGCACCCCGAGCTGCGCCCGCACCGGGTGCGGGTGGGCCTGTACCGGCTCGGTGGCGGGGGCGCGCTGGAGCGGTACCGGAGCACCGAGGTGGACGTCGAGGGCCCGCGCACGGTGCTGCCGGAGCTGGCCGGCGCCGAGGTCCCGGACCTGGTGCTGGTCAACGACGACGACCTCACCTACTGCAAGATCCGCTTCGACGAGACCTCGCTCGCCACCCTCCGCGAGCACCTCGGCGACCTGACCGACCCCCTTGCCCGCGCCCTGTGCTGGTCGGCGCTGTGGAACCTGACGCGGGACGGCCTGCTGCCCGCACGGGAGTTCGTGGGGCTCATGCTGCGGTTCGCGGGCCGGGAGTCCGACATCGGCGTGCTCCAGATGCTGCACGCCTGGGCCGGCACCGCCCTGGACCGGTACGCGGCCCCCGAGTGGCGGGCCACGGGCGGCGAGCTGCTGGCGCGGGGCGCGCTGAAGGAGCTGCGGGCGGCCGGGCCGGACAGCGAGCAGCAGCTGGCCTGGGCGCGGTTCTTCGCGTCGGTCGCCTCCGGCGCGGCCGACCTGGCGCTGCTGGAGGAGTTGCTGGACGGCACCGAGACGGTCGAGGGCCTGACCGTCGACCAGGAGCTGCGCTGGGTGTTCCTGGAGTCGCTGGCCGCGCGCGGAGTGGCCGGCGAGGAGGTGCTCGCGGCCGAGCTGGCCCGCGACGACACCGCGTCGGGCAAGCGGCACCAGGTGCGCTGTCTGGCCGCGCGGCCCTCGGCGGCGGTGAAGGCGCAGGCGTGGGCGCGGGTCGTGGAGTCGGACGCGCTGTCCAACGCGCTGGTGGAGGCGACCATCGCGGGCTTCGGCAGGCCGGGGCAGGCGGAGCTGACGGCGCCGTACACGGAGAAGTACTTCGCGGTGCTGGAGCGGGTGTGGCGGGAGCGGTCGATCCAGATCGCCATGCACCTCGTCAGCGGGCTGTTCCCGGCGTACCAGGACCGGCCCGGGACGCTGGCGGCGACGGACGCGTGGCTGACGGAGCACGCGGACGCGGCCCCGGCACTGCGCCGGCTGGTGCTGGAGGCGCGGGACGACCTGGCGCGGGCGCTGCGCGCACAGGAGTGCGACGCGGGCGCCTGACCTCTGGCCTGAGCTTCATCGCCCGGTGACCGTTACGGAATCCGGGCGCGGCGACCCGTAACCCCTGGTCCTCCCCCGGACGGACCAGGGGTTCTCGCCGCCTGGTCGGCACCCGAACACCCGTCCTTCAGTACCGCGTTGTCCGCATTGTTCGACGGATGTGCAACAGCGGTCACGGGTGGGCCGGAAGTAGGGCATTCCAGAGCCATGACGCACGACACCCCGCTCTCCCCCCGCCCGCTCCGCCACCTGGCCGAGGTCCACCGCCGGGTCCTGACCGCCGCGCGGCTCCGCACCCACGGGGTGACGACGGCCGAGCTGAACGAGCGGTGCCGGGCCGGCGGCCCCTGGCGGCTGCTGCTGCCCGACGTGGTCCTGCTGCACTCCGGGGCGCCCACGAGCGAGGAACGCCTGCACGGCGCGCTGTTGTACGCCTCCCGCGAGTCCGTACCCGGGGTGCCCGCCCAGCCGGGCGCGGGCGATCCGCACCGGGGCGCCTACGCCGAGGCGATGCTCACCGGTCTGGCCGCACTCGCCCTGCACGGCCTGCCCTCCGCGCCGCCGCCGGCGTCCCTGGAGCGGATCGACGTGCTGGTGCCGAGGCCGCGCCGGCTGCGCTCGACCGGGTACGTGCGGGTGGTGCGCACCCCGGACCTCCCCGTCGCCCGGCCGGTGTCCGGGCTGCCGGTGGCACCGGTGGCGCGGGCGGTGGCGGACGCGGTGGCCCACCTGACGGACCCGGACACGGTACGGCGGCTGCTGACCGAGGCGGTGCGCGACGGGCACTGCGATCCGGCGGCGCTGGCACGGGAGTTGACCGAGGCGAAGCTGATGGGCCGGGCGCCGGTGGCGGACGCGGTGGAGTCGCTGATGGCCGAGGGCCGCGCGGCCGCGGAGGACCGGCTGTACCGGCTGGTCACCGAGTACGGACTGCCCGACCCGGTGTGGAACGTGGACCTGCGGCTGCCCGGCGGCCCCCACCTGGGCGGGCTCGACGCCTACTGGCCCGAGCAGGCGGTCGCCGTCGAGCTGGACACCCGGGCCCCGCGCCAGGACGAGGACGCGGCCTGGCCGGAGCACGCCCGCAAGCGGGAGCACCTGGAGCGGCTCGGGATCACGGTCGTGCACATCACGCCGGGCAGGCTCCGGGAGTCGGCGGAGCAGCAGGCGGCGGTGGTCCGTACGGCGCTGATGGCGGCCGGCGACCGCGATCCGGCGGCGTACGTGATCGTGCTGCCCCGCTAGGGCCTGTTCAGGGCGTCCCGGCCGGTGGCCCGGGGTCCAGGCGGCCGGTGGGCGGGCGTTCGCGCCACAGGCGCAGGGCGGTGTCGACCAGGGACACGCGGGTCAGAGCGGTCACGGCGGCCAGGTCGTGCCAGGCGGCCAGGTCGGTGGAACCGCCCACCTCGTACCGGAGTTCACCGCCGGTGACGCGGGCCGCGTACAGGAGCCGTACGCCGTGGCGGTCGACCGCGCGGCCGGGGAAGCGGCCGGGCAGCACCACCCGGCCGGTGTGCACGCCGAGCAGGTCGGTCACCTCGGCCCGGTAGCCGGTCTCCTCGGCCACCTCACGGCGCACGGTGTCGTACGGGTCCTCGCCGAACTCGGCTCCGCCGCCCGGCAGTACCCACTCGTGGCCGCCGCCCGGCGCGGGCGAACGGGCGAGCAGGAGCTGTCCGTCCCGGACACACACGGCGTAGGCCGCCACCCTCAACTTCCGTCGCATGGCGGGACGTTAGCGCGCGCCACCGGGGAACCACGTGAATTCGTGCTTATTCCGTCCCCATCCGCACACATCGCATCGCGGGTTTTCCCCATACATCGATCTCGATTCGGTCAACGAACCCCAAAAATCTGTCGATTGGGAAAGGCTGCGGTCGTCCGGCACTGGACCCGCGCGGACAACCCTCACCGACTAAGGGATGCGATGACCCACTTCCCCGACCGTGATCCGATACCCGGCCCGAGACGCCTGACGCGCCTGACCCTGGCCGTCGGCGTGGTGGCCGCCCTCTGCGCGGTCGGCCCCGTGCCGCTGGCGCTCGCCGCCGACGCGCCGCCCGCCGACCCCGGCGCCAAGTCCGCGCCCCGCAAACTCGGTCCTGACGACGCAGGCCGGCTCGCCGAGGCCAAGGCGGACGGCGCCAAGAGCGTCACCCTGATGGTCGCCACCGCGCCGGGCGCCACCGAGCGGGTCGCCTCCCAGCTCGACGCCGCCGGCACCGTGGGCCGCACCTTCGACAAGGTCGGCTACGTCCGCGCGACCGTCCCGACCGCCAAGGCCGACTCGGTCATCGCCGCCGCGGCCGAGCTGTCCTCGGTGCACGCGATCGACCTGCGCCAGGAGATCCCGCTGGACGACCCGGCGCCGGGCGCGGACACCGCGAAGGACGCCAGGAACGCCCGTGCGGCGGGGACCTACCAGGCGCCCGGCAGCAAGACCCCGGCGAAGAACCCGTACAACCCGTCCTTCGAGACCGGTGCCGTCGACTTCGTCGAGGACCACCCGAAGGCGGACGGGCGCGGGGTCACCATCGGCATCCTGGACTCGGGCGTGGACCTCGGGCACCCGGCGCTGCAGAAGACCACCACCGGTGAGCGCAAGATCGTGGACTGGGTCACCTCCACCGACCCGGTGAACGACGGCGACGGCACCTGGCGGCGGATGACCACCGCGGTCTCCGGCCCGTCCTTCTCGGCCGGCACCGGCGCGAACGCGGAGACCTTCAAGGCCCCGGCCGGCACGTACAAGTTCAACTACCTGTACGAGTCCGCCACCACCGGCGGCGACATGAAGGGCGACCTCAACCGCGACGGTGACACCACCGACGCATGGGGCGTGCTGTACGACCCGGCCACCGGCACGGTCCGCGTCGACACCGACGACGACCTGGACTTCGGCAACAACCCGCCGATGAAGCCGTACAAGGACGGCTTCCAGGTCGGCTACTTCGGCACCGACGACCCGAAGACGGACGTCGTCGAGCGCATCCCGTTCGTGGTCGAGGTCCGCAAGGACGTCGTCTACGACGCCGCCGGCGCCAAGGCCGACTTCGTCAACATCGGCGTCATCGAGTCCGAGCACGGCACCCACGTCGCGGGCATCACCGCCGCCAACGGGCTGTTCGGCGGCAAGATGAACGGTGCCGCGCCCGGCGCCAAGATCGTCTCCTCGCGTGCCTGCACCTGGTCCGGCGGCTGCACCAACGTCGCCCTCACCGAGGGCATGATCGACCTGGTGACCAACCGGGGCGTGGACATCGTCAACATGTCCATCGGCGGTCTCCCGGCGCTGAACGACGGCAACAACGCCCGCGCCGAGCTGTACACCCGGCTCATCGACACCTACGGCGTGCAGCTGGTCATCTCGGCCGGCAACTCCGGCCCCGGCGCCAACACCATCGGCGACCCCGGCCTCGCCGACAAGGTCATCTCGGTCGGCGCGGCCATCTCGAAGGAGACCTGGGCGGCGAACTACGGCTCGGCCGTGAACACCCGGTACGCGCTGATGCCGTTCTCCTCGCGCGGCCCGCGTGAGGACGGCGGCTTCACGCCGACCATCACCGCGCCCGGCGCCGCGATCAACACCACCCAGACCTGGCTGCCGGGCTCCCCGGTCGCCGAGTCGGGCTACACCCTGCCCGCCGGCTACTCGATGCTCCAGGGCACCTCGATGGCCTCCCCGCAGGCGGCCGGCGCCAGCGCCCTGCTGATCAGCGCCGCCAAGCAGAAGCACATCGACCTCACCCCGGCCGTGCTGCGCACCGCGCTCACCTCGACCGCGCACCACATCCGGGGCGCGCAGGCGTACGAGGAGGGCTCCGGCCTGATCGACGTCGTGGACGCCTGGACCGCGATCCGGTTCGGCGCCTCCGCGCACGAGTACACCGTCAAGGCCCCGGTCGACACCGCGATCGACGACGCCCTGAAGACCCCCGGCTTCGGCACCGGCCTCTACGACCGCGAGGGCGGCCTGAAGTCCGGCCAGCGCAAGACGTACGAGGTCACGGTCACCCGTACCACCGGCGCCGACCGCGCGGTCTGGCACCTGCTGAGCTTCGCGAACAACCGGGAGCACACCTTCCGCGTCGTGGGCAGCCCGCTGGTCCGGCTGCCGCTGAACAAGCCGGTCACCGTCAAGGTGGAGGCCGCCCCCAGGTCGGCCGGGCTCAAGAGCGCGATCCTGCGCGTCGACGACCCGCTGACCGTGGGCATCGACAAGCAGATCCTCAGCACGGTCGTGGTGGCGAGCCCGGTGGACTACACCCGCTCCTTCTCCGGCTCGGTGCAGCGCAACAGCACCCGCTCGTACTTCCTGACCGTGCCGGCGGGCGCCAAGTCGCTGGAGGTCGCCATCGGCGGCCTGAAGTCCGGCAGCCAGACCCGGTTCATCGCGATCCACCCCTACGGGACGCCGGTCGACAACACCAGCACCCCGTTCTGCTACAACAACTACCTCGACGGCAACGGCTGCAAGCCCGACGTGCGCTCCTACGCCGACCCGCAGGCCGGTGTCTGGGAGGTCGAGGTCGAGTCCCGCCGCACCTCGCCCCTGCTGGACAACCCCTACCAGCTGGACGTCTCCGTGCTCGGCGCGGTCTTCGACCCGGAGACCGTGACCGTGCCCGAGGCCAAGGTGGGCGTCCCGGCCAGCGCCTCCTGGAAGGTCACCAACAAGTACGCCGCGTTCGACGGCAAGCTGGTAGGCGGCCCGCTCGGCTCCGCGAAGGCCGCCCGCCCGGCGATCAAGGAGGGCGAGACCGCGACCACCACGGTCGAGGTCCCGGCCGGCGCCAAGTCCCTGGACGTGGCCATCGGCAAGGTCTCGGACGCGGCCGCCGACCTCGACCTCGCGGTCTACGACGCCACCGGCAAGGAGGTCGGCAAGTCCGCCGACGGCGACTCCGAGGAGGCGGTCTCCGTCCCGTCCCCGGCCGCGGGCACCTACACGGTCGAGGTCGTGGCCTACTCGGTCCCGGCCGGCTCCACCGACTACGACTACCGGGACGTGTTCTTCTCCGACGCGCTCGGCGCGGTCACGGTCGACGGCTCGGCCCCGGTGAAGCTCGCCACGGGCGCCTCCGCCACGGTGACCGGCCAGGTCACGGCCGCCGCCGAGGCCCCGGCGGGCCGCGAGTTCTTCGGCCGCGTCCAGCTGGTGAACGCGCGTGGTACGGTCGCGGGCACCGCGAGTGTGCAGCTCGGGAAGGTCACGCCGTAACCGGCTGATCCCCTGACCGAGGGGGCGGGCGTCCTGATGGGATGCCCGCCCCTTCGGCGTGTGCGGCGTGCGTCACACCTCCCTGCGGCGGTGGGCCGGACGGGCAGGGACCGCACAGCACGGCTTGCGGCCGACGGGTCCGGGAGAGGGAACTTCTGCGGCCGCTCCCCACGCGGGACCGCAGGTACGCGGGCCGTCCATCCCGTACGGGATGCCCCTCACTCCAGGCACACCCGTACTAAGGATTGGACACGCCGCCCCATGCCGGCCGCATGATGGAAAAGTGCCGGTCAGGGAAATGACCTGGTACTGGGACAGACAGAGGGAGTCGTCGTGAGGGTCGGAATCGTCGGAGCCACCGGTCAGGTCGGCACGGTCATGCGCAAGATCCTCAAGGAGCGGGACTTCCCGGTCACCGAGCTGCGCCTGTTCGCCTCCGCCCGCTCGGCCGGGACCGTGCTGGACGGTGTCACGGTGGAGGACGCGGCGGCCGCCGACTACTCCGGTCTGGACATCGTGCTCCTCTCGGCGGGCGGCGCCACCTCCAGGGCGCTGGCGGAGAAGATCGCCGCCCAGGGCGCTGTCGTGATCGACAACTCCTCGGCCTGGCGCCGGGACCCCGAAGTGCCCCTGGTGGTCTCCGAGGTCAACCCGCACGCCATCGCCGACCGCCCCAAGGGCATCATCGCCAACCCGAACTGCACCACCATGGCCGCGATGCCGGTGCTGAAGCCGCTGCACGAGGAGGCGGGTCTCCAGGCGCTGGTCGTCGCCACCTACCAGGCCGTCTCCGGCTCGGGTCTCGCGGGCGTGGCCGAGCTGCACGGGCAGGCGCAGAAGGTCGTCGCCGACGCCGACAAGCTGACCCACGACGGCGGCGCCGTGGACTTCCCCGAGCCGGGCGTCTACCAGCGCCCGATCGCCTTCAACGTGGTCCCGCTGGCCGGCTCCCTGGTGGACGACGGCCTGTACGAGACCGACGAGGAGCAGAAGCTCCGCAACGAGTCCCGCAAGATCCTGGAGATCCCCGGGCTGAAGGTCTCCGGCACCTGTGTGCGCGTCCCGGTCTTCTCCGGGCACTCCCTCCAGGTCAACGCCCGCTTCGCCCGCCCCCTGTCCGTCGAGCGGGCCACCGAGCTGCTGGGGCAGGCACCGGGTGTCGCCCTGTCCGAGATCCCGACCCCCCTCCAGGCGGCCGGCCAGGACCCGTCGTTCGTGGGCCGCATCCGCGCCGACGAGACGGTGGACCACGGCCTCGCCCTGTTCGTCTCCAACGACAACCTCCGCAAGGGCGCCGCGCTGAACGCGGTGCAGATCGCGGAGCTGGTGGCGGCCGAGCTGAACAGCTGACCCGGCTTCAGCAGGGGGCGCGTGCCTCGGTGCGCGCCCCCTGCTGTCCGTCACGGCCTGCGCACCTCGTACAGGAAGCAGCCGTACTCCACCGCCCGGACGTGCACGAGCGCCACCTCGGGGTCGGTGAACGCCTCGGTGAGGGCCGCCTCGAAGTCCTCGGGCGGGGTGACCAGCCGGCCGCCGAGGATACGGCCGTCGTGGGAGTAGCGGCGCAGGACGCGGTGGGCCCCGGTGAAGGCGAGCCCGCCGGTCTCCGGTCCGCCGCAAGGGTCGGCGTGGATGAAGACCGGCCCCTGTTCGTCGTACGCGCCCGGTTCGGCACCGGTGTCCGCGGCCCAGCGGCGCAGCGGCGCGTAGGCGACCAGCGCGATCCGCTCGCCCGGCTCGCTCGGGCGCAGACAGCAGCGCAGCGGGGCGCCGCCCTCGGGGTCGGTGCGGGGGCTCAGCGGGCGTCCCGCGTCATCCGTCGAACGCAGTTGCGTGAGGGCCGGCTCCATGAGGGGGCGCGCTGCGTGAGTGGTGGTGGCGTGTGTCGTCATGCGTCCCAGGCTGGCCCTGCGAACGCCCGGTGACCGGCGGGATAAGGACATCGCGTTCGCGGATCTCCCGTGGAAGGATGGCGCAACCCACACATGACGAGGAGATGACCGCGTGCCTGGCACAAACCTGACTCGGGAAGAGGCGCAGCAGCGGGCCGACCTGCTCAGCGTCGACTCGTACGAGATCGATCTCGACCTCTCCGGCGCGCAGGAGGGGGGCACCTTCCGTTCCGTGACCACGGTGCGCTTCGACGTGGCCGAGCCCGGCGCCGAGTCCTTCATCGACCTGGTGGCGCCCACCGTGCGCGAAGTGACCCTGAACGGGGACGCGCTGGACCCCGCCGAGGTCTTCGAGGAGTCGCGGATCGCGCTGCCCGGTCTGCTGGAGGGCCGCAACATCCTGCGGGTGGTGGCCGACTGCGCGTACACCAACACCGGTGAGGGCCTGCACCGCTTCGTGGACCCGGTCGACGAACAGGCGTATCTGTACACGCAGTTCGAGGTGCCGGACGCCCGGCGGGTGTTCGCCTCCTTCGAGCAGCCGAACCTCAAGGCGACGTTCCGGTTCACGGTGACCGCACCCGAGGGCTGGACGGTCATCTCCAACTCGCCCACACCGGAGCCCGAGGAGAACGTCTGGGCGTTCGCGCCGACCCCGCGCCTCTCGTCGTACGTCACGGCACTGATCGCCGGCCCGTACCACTCGGTGCACAGCGTGTACGAGAAGGACGGGCAGTCCGTGCCGCTCGGCATCTACTGCCGGCCCTCGCTCGCCGAGTTCCTCGACTCCGACGCGATCTTCGACGTCACCCGGCAGGGCTTCGAGTGGTTCCAGGAGAAGTTCGACTACGCGTACCCCTTCGAGAAGTACGACCAGCTGTTCGTACCGGAGTTCAACGCGGGCGCGATGGAGAACGCGGGCGCGGTGACCATCCGCGACCAGTACGTCTTCCGGTCCAAGGTGACCGACGCGGCGTACGAGGTGCGGGCGGCGACGATCCTGCACGAGCTGGCGCACATGTGGTTCGGTGACCTGGTCACCATGGAGTGGTGGAACGACCTGTGGCTGAACGAGTCGTTCGCCACCTACGCCGAGGCCGCCTGCCAGGCCGACGCGCCCGGCTCGAAGTGGCCGCACTCGTGGACGACGTTCGCCAACCAGATGAAGACCTGGGCGTACCGCCAGGACCAGTTGCCGTCCACGCACCCGATCATGGCGGACATCCGCGATCTGGACGACGTGCTGGTCAACTTCGACGGCATCACCTACGCCAAGGGCGCCTCGGTGCTCAAGCAGCTCGTGGCGTACGTCGGTGAGGACGAGTTCTTCCGGGGTGTGCAGGCGTACTTCAAGCGGCACGCGTTCGGCAACACGCGGCTCTCCGACCTGCTGGGCGCGCTGGAGGAGACCTCCGGGCGCGATCTGAAGACCTGGTCGAAGGCGTGGCTGGAGACGGCGGGGATCAACGTCCTCCGTCCCGAGCTGGAGACAGACGCGGACGGTGTCATCACCTCCTTCGCGGTCCGTCAGGAGGCCCCGGCGCTCCCGGCCGGCGCCAAGGGCGAGCCGACGCTGCGCCCGCACCGCATCGCGGTCGGCCTGTACGACCTGGACGACGCGGGCAAGCTGGTCCGGAGCAGGCGGGTCGAGCTGGACGTGGACGGCGAGCTGACGGCCGTGCCCGAGCTGACCGGCGTCCGCCGTCCGGGCGTGATCCTGCTCAACGACGACGACCTGTCGTACGCGAAGGTCCGGCTGGACGAGGAGTCCCTCGCCGTCGTCACCGGGCACCTCGGCGACTTCACGGACTCGCTGCCGCGCGCGCTGAGCTGGGCCTCGGCGTGGGACATGACGCGGGACGGCGAGCTGGCCACCCGTGACTACCTCTCGCTGGTGCTGTCCGGCATCGGCAAGGAGTCCGACATCGGTGTCGTGCAGTCCCTGCACCGGCAGGCCAAGCTGGCGGTCGACCTGTACGCCGACCCGGCCGCCCGCGAGGCCCTGCTGACCCGCTGGACCGAGGCGACCCTCGCCCACCTGCGCACGGCCGAGCCCGGCGGCGACCACCAGCTGGCCTGGGCCCGTGCCTTCGCGGCGACGGCCCGTACGCCGGAGCAGCTCGACCTCCTGGAGGCGCTGCTCGACGGCTCGCAGACCGTCGAGGGCCTCGCCGTCGACACCGAGCTGCGCTGGGCGTTCGTGGAGCGCCTCGCGGCGGTGGGCCGCTTCGACGAGGCGGAGATCGCGACGGAGTACGAGCGCGACCGCACCGCCGCCGGCGAGCGTCACGCGGCGACCGCCCGCGCGGCCCGCCCGACCGCCGACGCCAAGGCGGAGGCATGGGCCTCGGTGGTCGACTCCGACAAGCTGCCCAACGCGGTCCAGGAAGCCGTCATCGCCGGCTTCGTCCAGACCGACCAGCGCGAACTCCTCGCCCCCTACACGGACCGCTACTTCGACTCCGTGAAGACGGCCTGGGACTCCCGCTCCCACGAGATGGCCCAGCAGATCGCGGTCGGCCTCTACCCGTCGGTCCAGGTCTCCGACGAGACCCTCCGCAAGACGGACGCCTGGCTGACGGCCGTCGAGCCGACCCCCGCACTCCGCCGCCTGATCTCCGAGTCCCGCTCGGGCATCGAGCGCGCGCTGAGGGCCCAGCGGGCGGACGCGGCTCCGGCGTAGCCCGGCTGACAGGGGGGGCGCCCGGCCTTACGC
>NZ_JBHXLV010000182.1:0-13214 GCF_042721685.1 Streptomyces sp. NPDC058459
CTAGTCGTCGGCCGCGTCACATGTGTCGAAGAGACCGCTACGGACCCGCTCCCGGCGGCCCGCGCGCAGCGGGGTGAGAAGCTGGACGCATGAATCACGCCCAGCTCACCGCGCTCGGCCGTGCCCTCCGGCTTGTCGGGGAGCACGGTGAGGCGCTGGCCGCCGACACCCCGGACTCGCGCCTGCACGAGGTCAAGGCCGACCTGCGGCGGGCGCTGGACCTGCTGGACGAGAGTGTCTCGGCCGGCGCCCCGACCACCCGCTGCGCGGAGCATCCGCAGGGCCCGGTGGACGAGAGCGCGGCGGACCTGTGCCTGCTGTGCGAGACCCGCCGCCGGGCCGCCCGCCGCGCGGAGTACGGCGGCCAGGGCCGGGGCCCGGAGGCCCACGCGACCGCCCCCTCCCGCTACGGCGTCCGCGCCGACCGCCCCCAGCCCCAGCAGCGCTGGCTCCCCGAGGCGTGGAACGGCCGCGAGTGGCAGCTGTGCGGCACCCCGCGCCGCGACCGCCACGAGGCGGAGGCGTACCTGGCCGCCGCCCGCCGGGGCTCGCGCCCCGCGATGGCCTACCGCCTGGTCCACGAGTTCACCGACTACGAGGTGCTGCGGGTGTGGGGCACCCCCGCCCAGGTGGACATCGAACCGATGGGCAACCTGTAGCGGTCGGCCGGAGCGCCTGCTCCGGGCAACGCGAAGGCGCCGGGCGGGAGTTCACCCACCCGGCGCCCCGGGGACAAGCCTCAGCTGAGCGACGTCAGCGAGGCGGCGTCGTACGCCGCCAGCTCGTCGAAGCGGCCGGCGAGCACCTTCGCGGCCCACTCCGGGTCCTGGAGGAGGGCGCGGCCGATGGCGACGAGGTCGTACTCCCCGCGCTCCAGGCCGTCGAGGAGGTCCTCGATGCCCTTGACCGGGGAGCCCTCGCCCTGGAACGCGCCCACGAAGTCGCCGTTCAGGCCGACCGAGCCGACCGTGATGACCGGCTTGCCGGTGACCTTCTTGGTCCAGCCGGCCAGGTTGAGGTCGGAGCCGTCGAACTCGGGCTGCCAGTAACGGCGGGTGGAGGCGTGGAAGACGTCGACACCGGCGGCGGACAGCGGCGCGAGGATCGCCTCCAGCTCCTCCGGGGTCTCGGCCAGACGCGCGGAGTAGTCCTGCTGCTTCCACTGCGAGTAGCGGAAGATGACCGGGAACTCGGCCGACACCCGCTCACGCACGGCCGCGACGATCTCCGCCGAGAACTGGGCGCGGGCGACCGGGTCGCCACCGTAGGCGTCGGTGCGGCGGTTGGTGCCCTGCCACAGGAACTGGTCCAGCAGGTAGCCGTGCGCGCCGTGGAGCTCGACACCGTCGAACCCGATGCGCTCGGCGTCGGCGGCGGCCTGCGCGAAGGCGCCGATCACGTCGTCCACGTCGGACTGCGTCATCGCCCTGCCCTTGGGCTCCGCGCCCTCCTTGTGGACGCCGGACGGACCCACGGACGGAGCCTCAGCGAACGGCGGCTCACCCTCACGGCGCACCATGCCGATGTGCCACAGCTGCGGGACGATCGTGCCGCCCGCCGCGTGCACGTCCTGCGCGACCTTCGCCCACCCCGCCAGCTGCTCCTCGCCGTGGAAACGCGGCACGCTGCCGCTCTGCCCCGCCGAGTCGTGACCGACGTACGTACCCTCGGTGACGATCAGGCCGACACCGCTCGCGGCACGGCGGGAGTAGTACGACGCCACGTCCGCACCGGGGATGCCGCCCGGCGAGAAGTTGCGGGTCATCGGCGCCATGGCGATCCGGTTCGGCACGGTCAGGCCGTTGAGGGTGATCGGGCGGGACAGGAGATCGGCCGCGCGGTTGGCGGCGGGCGTCGGTGCGGTCACGTGGGGGCTCCTCGTGTGGACGGCGTCGGGTGTACGGGCAGGTATATGAGCACGCAATGGTGCACCCAGTGAAACAACTCGTCCGCCCGGCTCCGCATTCCGCCCCCTCGGACCGGGCCTGTGTGACCCCGGCCACGTGTGCCGCTCTCAGCCCAGCTCGACCCGCCGCCGGGCGTCCCGGTTCAGCAGCCGGACGCGTTCGCGGAGCACGTCGGCGGGGGTGGCTTCGCCGACGTGCTCCGGGGGGACGTCCCATTCCCGGCCACCGCCTAGGGGCCGCAACTGGACGCGGCCGTCCTCCCGGCCCATGACCTCCCCGACCCTGCCGTCCCGCACGTCCTGGGCGTGGGCGCCGACGGCCGGGACATCCCCCTCCCTCACTCGCCCCGCTCCCTGAGCGCGGCGGCGAGACGTGAGGCGACGTCGAGGTTGCAACTCCCCAAGTCGACCAGGGTGTCGCGCCCTCCGTACACCTCGGTCACGGGGTCCACGCGGAGCGAGGGCAACACGATCCCCGCGCCCCGCAGGGCGGCACGCAGCCGCTCGACCGCTTCGTCAGACGTATCCGTCATGCCAGTTCCTCCACGCTGAGTGCCACCGTTCCGCACACCGAGTGGCGGCGCCGCTTCTAGCCTGGCCAGAGAGACAGCACCAACAACCCCGCCTGTGGGACAGGAGCGCACGATGCCCGGACCGAAGGACCTCGACCCGTCGTCGTCACCACGCGCGATGATCGGAGCGGAGTTGCGCCATGCGCGCGAGCGGAAGGGGTTGAGCCAGACAGAACTTGGTCTACCACTCTTCGTCAGCGGCTCGTTCATCGGCCAACTGGAGGCGGGCACTCGGCGAATGCACCGGGAGTACGCCGCACAACTGGACGAGATCCTGGAGACGGGCGACTTCTTCACCCGTCACTGCGAGACTTCCGCGAAGTCGCAGTATCCGGATCACTTCGTGGAGGACGGGGAAGCGGAGGCCGTCGCTACGTCCATCAAGCAGTACCTCCCGCTGTTGATCCCCGGCTTGTTGCAGACCCCCGCTTACTCGGCAGACCTGTTTCGCAGCTACCGGCCGATGGTCTCCGACGCGGAGGTCGAGGAACTGGTGGAGATCCGGATGACGCGCGGTCGCCTCCTCGACGATCCAACAAATCCGTTGTTGATGGTGGTGATCGATGAAGCTGCACTCCGCAGGCCAGTAGGCGGACCTCCGGCGATGGCAGAGGTGCTGCGGCATGTAGCGAGCCTGATGCGCCGCCGCAGAGTCATCGCGCAAGTACTGCCCTTCGCGGCGGGAGCGCACCCGGCCATGGCCGGGTCCTTGAAACTCATGGAGTTCCAGGACGCCCCTCCCCTCTGCTTCCTCGGGGGACTGGACACGGGAAAGCTGGTGGACGATCCCGCCACGGTCGCACGCCACAGCCTGACCTTCACACTCCTGCAGACGTTGGCACTCTCGCCAGCCCTTTCACTGGCACTTATCGAGTCGACCGCACAGGATTACGACCATGAAGAGCAACCCTCCTGAGTGGCGCAGGTCCAGTTACAGCGACGGCAGCGGCGGCGACTGCCTCGAAGTGACTTACACCCACCCCACCCACATCCCCGTCCGAGACTCCAAAGCGCCGCACGGCCCGAAGCTCGCGTTCCGGCCGGAGGTGTGGGCCGCGTTCGTGGAGAACCTCAAGCAGGGCTGACCTGTTCGACCCGCCCGGGAGCCGCTGCCCGCCGGTTACGTGTCGCGCTTGCCAACGCCAGGTGTGGCCTGCTGTAGGAGTTTGATGCCCAGTTCGTCGGTACGGGCGGCTTGTCCAGTGAGGCGGTGGACCAGTACCCATCTGCCGTCCGGCGTGGCAGCGGCGAAGACGGAGGCGTCACCGGTGGCGCCGTTGTGCCAGAGCACGGTGCCGGCTCTCTGCCAGGACAGGGCGGGCTCCCCCAGTTCCTGTTCCACGAGGAGCTTGGTCACCAAGCGGGCGGCGGCTCGCGGGGTGGCCCAGAGCCCGCCTGCGGGCAGGATGGCGCCCGTCATGGTCCAGGGACGACGTGGGCGGCCGAACAGCCCGCGGCTGTGCAGGCAGTTGTCCGGCGGCGGAGCGCTGGTCATCTCGGTGATGCCCAGCGGGGCAAGGACGTAGAGGTCCAGCAGGTCTTGGTAGGACATAGCTGCGGCGGAAGTCAGCGCGGCTCCGAGGATGGCGTATCCGAGGTTGGAGTATTCCTCGGTGTGGCCCGGGGCAGCGGTGGTGAAGGTGTCCAGTCTCCGGAGCACGGCATGCAGGGCGGCATCGTCGAAGGCGGCGTACGGGTCGCGCCGTTCCACGTGCGGGGGGAGCCGTGGCAGCCCGGAGGTGTGCTGGGCGAGATGCCTCAAGGTGATGCCGGTGCCCCGCGGAACGGGCAGGAACTGCTCCAGTGGGGCGTCCAGCTGGAGCACACCTCGTGCAGCCAGCTGGGCCAGCGCGGTTCCGGTGAGTGTCTTGGTCAGAGACCCGATCTGGACGTATGCGTCGAGATCATGTCCATGCAGGGCTTGGGGGGCTCGGCTGCTGCTGAGGATGCAGGTGGGTATGGGGCGCACGGAAGGCTTTCAGTGGGGGACGGGGTCTTGCGCTCGGACGACGCCACAAGTTCGTGTACATACAAGCGCACTCGCGCGGACCGCGACACCGCCCCCGAGGCTCAAGCGGCGAGCCCCGAGCCCTCTTGACAAGGATTGGCTGGTGGGTTTCAACCCACCCTCCCACCCTGCGACTTGACCGGGAGCGACCGACTTGCCACGGAAGGTCACAAGGCCCTAGCGTGCCCGCATAACGAACAGCCCCCGCGAGGCGCTACCAACACCTGCGGGGGCTTGACCTACAAGATCGAAAAGGGCGATCCCGTGGCTGACGCCAAGCTTAGCTCTGCCCCCCTACAAGCGCACGCACTCCCGCACCCCATGGCCAACCCCGGCTACGGCAAGCGGTCCGCGCCGGACCAACTCCAGCGCACCAAGCACGACTTCACGCATCTCCCGCCCCGTGAGGCGGCCATCGCCGCGTACCTGGACCGCCTCCCCGAAGGCGCCGACATCTCGGTGAAGACGCTGGCCAGGACACTCCCGTACGGACAGTGTGCGCTGCGTACCGCACTCAACCGCCTCCAGAACGCCGGGCACTTGCGGCGGGGCCGGGAGCGTCTGGAGTCGGAGGGGACCGGCACCCGCTGGATCACCCGATCGTGGTTCTCCCGTACCGCGCGCGACGACACCTGGTGGGCCTCGTTCGCCCGAGGCGACACCCCGGACCCCCCGCCGAAGCAGACCCGCTCCCGCGCCCACATCCTGCTGGCCGCCCTGGGCCGTAGGACCCCGTCCCTGTCCCTCTCGGCCGCCGACTGCGCCGACCTGGCCCCGCTGCTGACGGAGTGGTACGCCAGGGGAGCCACGGACGACACCATCCTCCGCGCCCTCAGTGACGGCCTCCCCTCCCCCATCCACCACCCAGCCGCCCTGCTCCGCCGCCGCCTGACCGACAAACTCCCCCCGGAACCGGCCCCCACCCCACCCCACCGCACACTGGAATGCGCGAACTGCGGCCTGCCGGGCCGCCCCGAGGCCCTGCCCGGCGGCATGTGCCGGGCGTGCCGTGGCGAACAGACGCTGCGGGAGACCCTGGGCCCCCTGCCCACCCCCTCCGTACGCGCCCGCGCGGAGGAGATCCGGGCAGCCATGTCCGCCCGCAAGAACACCACGACACCCGTGCGAGACCCTCGCCCCGCCCGCTAGGCTCGCGGTCTTCAGCCGGTGGACCCCGGCCGGAGTCCTCCCGAGGCTGTGCCGATGACCATGAACCTCGACTGCCACTGGGGCAGCGCGGAGGAACTGGTGCTGCTGGGAGGACCCCCATTGGCCACTGGGATGACGTGGCGGCGGCTGTCCCGGCGGAAGGCGGCAGCATCGTCCGGCGCGCCTCACGACGGAGGGCTTCCCTTATGACCCCCTCGTCATGACCCCCTCGTCCGTCCACCCCGAACCGGCGTACCACGCGCGGACGAGGCGTCGTCGACGGCGTGGAAGGCGCACCCCGAGCATCTCCGGGCCCAGCGGCCCGGACGGGAACACTGGTACTCCTCGTACAGCCGTCGGAGGTCACATGATGGAGCGCGCCTACGGCTACCGCCGTCACCGGGGGCCGCGGCCGGGCCCGGGAACGCCCGAGGGCGACACCTCCCGTGAGGGAAGTGCCGCCCCGGACTAGGACAGTTGATCCGAGAGGGATCAGAAGTCCATGTCACCGCCCGGCATGCCGCCCGGAGCGGCCGCGGCGGCCTTCTCCGGCTTGTCGGCGATGACGGCCTCGGTGGTGAGGAACAGCGCGGCGATGGAGGCCGCGTTCTGCAGGGCGGAACGCGTCACCTTCGCCGGGTCGATGATGCCCTCGGCGATCATGTCGACGTACTCACCGGTCGCGGCGTTCAGGCCGTTGCCGACGGGGAGGTTGCGGACCTTCTCCACGACGACGCCACCCTCGAGACCACCGTTGACGGCGATCTGCTTGAGCGGGGCCTCCAGCGCGAGCTTGACCGCGTTGGCACCGGTCGCCTCGTCGCCCGTCAGCTCGAGCTTGTCGAAGACCTGGCCGGCCTGGAGCAGTGCCACGCCACCACCGGCGACGATGCCCTCCTCGACGGCCGCCTTGGCGTTGCGCACGGCGTCCTCGATGCGGTGCTTGCGCTCCTTGAGCTCGACCTCGGTCGCCGCACCGGCCTTGATGACCGCCACGCCGCCCGCGAGCTTCGCCAGGCGCTCCTGGAGCTTCTCGCGGTCGTAGTCCGAGTCGGAGTTCTCGATCTCGGCGCGGATCTGGTTCACGCGGCCCTGCACCTGCTCCGAGGAGCCGGCGCCGTCCACGATCGTGGTCTCGTCCTTGGTGACGACGACCTTGCGGGCGCGGCCCAGCAGGTCCAGGGAGGCGTTCTCCAGCTTGAGACCGACCTCCTCGGAGATGACCTCGCCACCGGTGAGGATGGCGATGTCGCCGAGCATGGCCTTGCGGCGGTCGCCGAAGCCCGGGGCCTTGACGGCGACGGACTTGAAGGTGCCGCGGATCTTGTTGACCACCAGGGTGGAGAGGGCCTCGCCCTCGACGTCCTCGGCGATGATCAGCAGCGCCTTGCCCGACTGCATGACCTTCTCCAGCAGCGGGAGCAGGTCCTTGACCGAGGAGATCTTGGAGTTGGCGATGAGGATGTAGGGGTCCTCGAGCACCGACTCCATGCGCTCCATGTCGGTAGCGAAGTAGGCGGAGATGTAGCCCTTGTCGAAGCGCATGCCCTCGGTGAGCTCAAGCTCCAGACCGAAGGTGTTGCTCTCCTCGACGGTGATGACACCTTCCTTGCCGACCTTGTCCATCGCCTCGGCGATGAGCTCGCCGATCTGGGTGTCGGCGGCGGAGATGGAGGCGGTGGAGGCGATCTGCTCCTTGGTCTCCACGTCCTTGGCCTGCTCCAGCAGAGCGGTGGAGACGGCCTCGACGGCCTTCTCGATACCGCGCTTGAGGGCCATCGGGTTGGCGCCCGCGGCTACGTTGCGCAGGCCCTCCTTGACCAGGGCCTGGGCGAGCACGGTCGCGGTGGTCGTACCGTCGCCGGCGACGTCGTCCGTCTTCTTGGCGACTTCCTTGACCAGCTCGGCGCCGATCTTCTCGTACGGGTCCTCGAGCTCGATCTCCTTGGCGATGGAGACACCATCGTTGGTGATCGTGGGGGCGCCCCACTTCTTCTCGAGGACGACGTTGCGGCCCTTGGGGCCGAGCGTCACCTTGACGGCGTCCGCGAGCTGGTTCATGCCGCGCTCGAGGCCGCGCCGCGCCTCCTCGTCGAACGCGATGATCTTGGCCATGTGAAGTGGTCCCTCCAGGACTGGGGGTGATTCCTTCGGACCGCGCCCGCGCCCGCGACGGACGGCTCGCCGACCTCGTGGTTCCTTGCCCCACCCGGCCTGCGGGCCTCACCGACCCGGTCCTTCGTTGTCACTCTCACCTTCAGAGTGCTAACGCAATGATTAGCACTCACCCAGGTCGAGTGCAAGCGCCTCCGGCGATGCGGAGCCGCTTCCGGCTCTGCTCGTCCGGCGGCGCGGGCGGCGCGGGCAGCGCGGGACGGTACGGGTCCATGACGCCGTCCGGCACCGTGTCCCGGCGGTGCGGGCGGTGCGGGCGGTGCGGGTGGTGCGGGAGAACGGCGAAGGGCCCGCACCCTGTGCTGGGTGCGGACCCTTCGCCGTGCTGGAGATTTCAGGTGGTGACGCGAACCATGTCGGCCTGCGGACCCTTCTGGCCCTGCGAGATCTCGAACTCCACCCGCTGGCCCTCTTCCAGGGCGCGGTAGCCGTCCATCTGAATGGCGCTGTAATGGACGAAGACGTCCGCACCACCGTCGACCGCGATGAAGCCGTACCCCTTCTCCGCGTTGAACCACTTGACGGTGCCCTGAGCCATGCCCAACTCCCCTATTACTGGCCCTTGCGCGGACCCGCACCTCGCGGACCCGGGTCAGACCTCGCCCCCCTGCAATCGGCCGGGGGCGTGCGCCGGAACGCGTCGACCGCGGCTGAATGTATCTGCACAACTGCCGTCTGCAACAGGTCAATCGGACGAGAATTCCGGATGGACACAGTCCGGAATCTGCCGCAACTTCGGCGGAATTCAGGGCAAGTCGGGCCCCGTAAAAACAACAAATGCCGCACATTACCCGCGCATTTTGGCTGTTTCTTATCGGGCTCGCGACATGGATCAAGTGCGCCCGGCCTGCCGGGACGGGAGCGTGTTCCCCAACTCTACCGCGTTCAATCAGACAGAATGGCCCCCTCCGTTTCTCTTACGGAGAAGGCCATTCCAGGAACTGCGCCGAGCCGGGATGAACCGAGGGTAACCGCGGTTACCAAAGGTAATTTCAGCCGCCGGCGACCGCCGGAATGATGGAGACACCCGCGCCGTCGGGGGTGGCGGTCTGAAGTCCGCCCTCGAAACGCACGTCGTCGTCATTGACGTAGACATTCACGAACCGGCGCAGCTTGCCCTGGTCGTCCAGGACGCGGGCGGCGATTCCCTGGTGGTGCTTCTCCAGGTCCTCGATGACCTCCGCGAGCGTGCCGCCCTCGGCGGCCACCTCGGCCTGACCGCCGGTGTAGGTGCGCAGGATGGTGGGGATGCGAACGGTCACGCTCATGCGAGGCCAGCCTCTCGGAAGGAGTCCAGGGTCGGGCGGATGGTCGCGGAGAGACCGGTGCCGGCCACCGCGTCCAGGGTCTTCAGGCCGTCGCCGGTGTTCAGGACGACGGTCGTGAGCGAGGGGTCCAGCGCACCGGACTCGACCAGCTTGCGGGTGACGCCGACCGTCACCCCGCCCGCCGTCTCGGCGAAGATGCCCTCGGTACGGGCCAGCAGCTTGATGGCGTCCCCGATCTGCGGGTCCGTCACGTCCTCCACCGCCCCGCCGGTCCGGCGCGCGATGTCCAGCACGTAGGGCCCGTCGGCCGGGTTGCCGATGGCGAGGGACTTGGCGATGGTGTGCGGCTTCTGCGGCCGCACCACGTCATGGCCCGCCTTGTACGCGGCCGACACCGGCGAGCAGCCCTCCGCCTGGGCGCCGAAGATCTTGTACGGCCTGTCCTCGACCAGACCGAGCGCGATCAGCTCCTTCAGCCCCTTGTCGATCTTGGTGAGCTGGGAGCCGGAGGCGATCGGCACCACCAGCTGGTCAGGCAGCCGCCAGCCGAGCTGCTCGCAGATCTCGTACGCCAGCGTCTTGGAGCCCTCGGCGTAGTAGGGGCGCAGGTTGACGTTGACGAAGCCCCAGCCCTCGCCGGCCGGGTCGCCGATCAGCTCGGAGCAGAAGCGGTTCACGTCGTCGTAGTTGCCCTCGATGCCGACCAGCTCGCCGCCGTAGACGGCGGCCATGACGACCTTGCCCTGCTCCAGGTCGTGCGGGATGAACACGCAGGAGCGCAGGCCCGCGCGGGCGGCGGCGGCGCCGACCGCGCCGGCCAGGTTGCCGGTGGAGGAGCAGGACAGGGTGGTGAAGCCGAAGGCGCGGGCGGCCTCCAGCGCCTGGGCGACCACCCGGTCCTTGAAGGAGTGCGTCGGGTTGCCGGAGTCGTCCTTGACGAACAGCCCACCGGTGACGCCGAGTTCGGCCGCCAGGCGGTCGGCCTTGACCAGCGGGGTCCAGCCGGGGTTGAGGTTGGGCTTGTCGGCCACGTCGGCGGGGACGGGCAGCAGCGGGGCGTAACGCCAGATGTTCGCCGGACCGGACTCGATGCGCGCCCGGAGCTTCTCGGTGTCGTACGCGGAGAAGTCGTAGGCGATCTCCAGCGGTCCGAAGCATTCCTCACAGGCGAAGACGGGACCGAGCGGGACGCGGTGTCCGCACTCCCGACAGCTCAGGGCGGCGGCGGGTCCGAGATCTACGGTGGGGGTGGCGACAGTCTGCACAGCCATGGAGGCGAGGCCCTTTCTCCTCATCTTTCCCACGGCGCATCTCGCCGTGAGACGGATTTGGCACCTTCCCTAGCCGGGAGCCTCGCGCGTGCCGCGACGTGTCGCGCACGGGAGACCGGCTGGAGGGTTGCCGGGGCTTCATCGGGCCGTTTCCCTCTGCCCCTCTGGATGAGCGGTATTCGGTTGTGGACGCCGGGTGGCCTCGACATGCGATGGTCACTGGCGTTGTCCAAGACTGTACAAGACTGTAACCGAAGGCCAGGAGAGTTGACGGTGTCGTCCGAACCGCGAGATGAGTCAGGCGGGGACCGGCCCCGGCACCGGCCGCCCGCGCCGCAGCCGCACCCCCGCCGTGAGGAGCCGCAGACCATGCTGGAAGAGACCGAGCGCTGGCTCGCCACCCGCTCCTGGTCCGTGGCCGACCGCCCGGCGCACCGCGTCCTGGCCGCCAAGCAGCGCTCCGGGCAGCGGGTGTCCGTGGTGCTGCCCGCGCTGAACGAGGAGGCGACGGTCGGCGAGATCGTCTCCGTGATCCGGCACGACCTGGTCCTCCAGACGCCACTGGTGGACGAGGTGGTCGTGGTGGACTCCGGGTCCACCGACCGCACCGCCGAGGTGGCCGCCGCCGCGGGCGCCCGGGTCGTGCACCGGGACGACATCCTGCCCCGGCTGCCCGCCGTGCCCGGCAAGGGCGAGGTGCTGTGGCGCTCCCTGCTGGCGACCAGCGGTGACATCGTGGCCTTCCTCGACGCCGACCTGCGCGAGTTCTCCTCCGACTTCGTCCTCGGCATCGTCGGCCCGCTGCTCACCGACCCGGGGATCGACCTGGTCAAGGCGATGTACGACCGTCCGCTGGGCGGCGCCGCCGGGCAGGGCGGCCGGGTCACCGAGCTGATGGCCCGCCCGCTGCTGAACATGCACTGGCCGCGGCTCGCCGGATTCGTGCAGCCGCTCGGCGGGGAGTACGCGGCGCGCCGCTCGCTGCTGGAGCGGCTGCCGTTCCCGGTGGGGTACGGGGTCGAGCTGGGCATACTGGTGGACTCGCTGCACCTGGTCGGGCTGGACGCGCTGGCCCAGGTGGACGTCGGGGTGCGCAAGCACCGGCACCAGGACGGGCAGGCGCTCGGCCGGATGGCGGCCGCGATCTACCGCACCGCGCAGCTCCGGCTCGCGCGCGGCCACCTGGTGCGGCCCGCGCTGACCCAGTTCGAGCGCGGGACGGTCGGTTTCGAGCCGCGTACCTACTCGGTGGACACCGAGGAGCGGCCGCCGATGGCGGAGATCGCGGAGTACGCGGCGCGCCAGGTGGCGTGAGCGGGCCGTGTGCGGTCGGCGCGCCGGTCGCGCGTACGTTTGAGGGTTTACGGGCCGGGCTAGGTTGAGGCCATGGCTACGCAGGGTGCTGAGGTGCTGGTCGCGTCCAATCGCGGCCCGGTTTCGTACACGGTGGGTCCGGACGGAGGGCTGAGCTGCCGCCGGGGCGGCGGCGGTCTCGTCTCGGGGCTGTCGGCGATCGGTCCGGACACCGACGCGGTGTGGGTGTGCGCCGCGCTCGGGGACGGCGACCGGGAGGCGGTGCGGCGCGCGGACGGCGGACTGCTGCCGGAGCGGGACACCGGCGGGCAGCGGGTGCGGATGCTGGACATCGACGCCCAGGTGTACGCAGACGCGTACAACGGCATCGCCAACTCGGCGCTGTGGTTCGTGCACCACATGATGTACCAGACACCGCTGGAACCGGTGTTCGACGCGGAGTTCCGCCGGCAGTGGGACGCGTACCGCGCCTACAACCAGGCGTTCGCCCAGGCGCTGGCCGAGGAGGCGGCGCCGGGGGCGGCGGTGCTGATCCAGGACTACCACCTGGCGCTGGCGCCCCGGATGCTCCGCAAGCTCCGGCCCGACCTGCGCATCGGCCACTTCTCGCACACGCCCTGGGCGCCGCCGGACTACTTCCGCCTGCTCCCGGACGACATCGCGGCCGAGCTGCTCACCGGCATCCTGGGCGCGGACCGGGCGGCCTTCCTGACCCGGCGCTGGGCGGACGCGTTCACCGACTGCTGTCACGCGGTCCTGGGTCCGGGCATCCCGTCGGGCACGGAGATCGGGGTGCACGGTCTGGGCGCGGACGCGGAGTTCCTGCGGGAGCGGGCGCACCGGGCGGACGTGGACGAGCGGCTGGCGGTGCTGCGGGAGGAGATCGGCGAGGGGCGCCGGACGGTCGTCCGGGTGGACCGTACCGAGCTGTCGAAGAACATCGTGCGCGGCCTGCTGGCGTACCGCCGCCTGCTGGAGGACCACCCCGAGTGGCGCGACCGCGTGGTCCACGTCGCCTTCGCCTACCCGTCCCGCCAGGACCTCGCCCTGTACCGCTCCTACACGGACGAGGTACGCCGGGTCGCGGACGAGATCAACTCCGAGTACGGCACCGGGGGCTGGACCCCGGTCCTGCTCCACCTGGACGACGACTTCGCCCGCTCCCTGGCCGCGTACCGCCTCGCCGACGTGGCGCTGGTGAACCCCATCCGCGACGGCATGAACCTGGTCGCCAAGGAGGTCCCGGTCGTCTCGGACGAGGGCGTGGCCCTGGTCCTCTCCCGCGAGGCGGGCGCCTACGAGGAGCTGGCCGAACACGCGATCACGGTCAACCCGTACGACGTCGTCGGCACCGCCGAGGCCCTCCACGAGGCCCTGACCCTCCCCGACCCGGTCCGCGCCGAACGCTCCAAGCACCTCGCCGACGCGGCCACGGCCCTCCCCCCGGCCAAGTGGTTCCTGGACCAGCTGACCGCGCTGAACGTCAAACCCGGGTGATTGGGGCTGGTTCAGCAGCGGAAGGACCGGACTACGCGCCACCCCATTCGGGGT
>NZ_JBHXLV010000183.1:0-13014 GCF_042721685.1 Streptomyces sp. NPDC058459
CCGCGCCCCCGCCTGATTGCTGATCGCGGTCTGCCCGGAGATCAGGAACACCGGCCGGGATCAGCGTGCGGGATCAGCCCTTGAGGGCCTTGTTGATCGCGGTGACGAACTCGGGCCGCGTCATCGGCGCGTTCTTGCCGTCGGAGCCCGTGACCTTCTTGCCGTCCATCACCAGCGTCGGCGTGCCCTGGAAACCGTACTTCTTGCCGTCCACGTCGAACTTCTCGCTCATCACCAGCGCCCACTTGTCGTACGTGCCGTTCTTCACGGCCTTCTGGAAGGCCGCGTTGCCCTTGAGCGCGGGCACGGTGTCCGCCACCTTGATCAGGTAGTCGTCGCTCTTGAACTTGTCCTCCTGCTCGTCGGGGTGGTACTTCGCCGAGTAGAGCGCCGACTTGTACTTCAGGAACGCGTCCGGGTCGACGTTCAGGGCCGCGCCCAGCGCGCTGAGCGCGTTCTTGGAGCCCTCGCCCGGGATGCCGTCGTCGATGAAGGTCGCCCCGACGTACTGGACCTTGTACTTGCCGTCCGTGACGTCCTTGTCCACCGTGGCGCCGGACGCCTGCTCGAACTGGGCGCAGACCGGGCAGCGCGGGTCCTCGTACATGGTGAGGGTCTTCTTGGCGGTGTCCTTGCCGATGACGACGGTGGTGCCGTCCTTGCCCGTGGTGTGGGCGGGCTTGACCAGGGTGGCCTTCTTCGCCGCCTCCCAGCCGCTCGGCTTGTTGTTCTGGACGACCGCGTAACCTATGCCGCCCGCGGCGGCGAGCACCGCCACCACCGACAGGCCGACGATCGCCTGCCGCTTCACCTTGTCCCGCTTGGCCTGGCGCTCGCGCTCCTCGCGCAGCCGCTCACGCGCCGCCGTCTTCGCCGACTGGGTGTTCCGCTTGCTCATGCTGGTGATCTCCCTAGGGGACGCGCACATGCCGTACACGAGGTACGTGCGTACGCGGGGTACGTGTGGGGAACGGGTCGTGCTCGGGACCGCCCGGGGGCCCGCTCAGGGGCGGGCGAGGGCGGCCGGGCACGGCGGTCCGCGCCGTCCCAGGGAGTGCGCGAGCAGCAGTATCCGCGCGGCGGCCGGCCGCGGGGCCGGGCGCGGCAGCCGGCGGTCCTGAGCCGGCCGGGCCGCACCGGCGGCCACCGCGAGCAGCAGCGGCCGGAACGTGGTCGCGGCGACGGCCCGTACCAGCTCGGCCAGGGCGCGCTCGCCCCGGCGCAGCCAGGCGGCGGCCAGCAGCCCCACCCCGATGTGCGCGGCGAGCAGCAGCCAGGCGGCAGCCGGGTCAGTGTGCGCCAGCAGGGCGCCCGCGCGCTCCGGGCCGCCGGCGGCTCGGGCCAGCGGGCCGCCCAGGGCGCCCCCACGGCACAGCAGGTCCAGGCCCACCGCCTGCAGCGGGCCGGTGACCGGGCCGCCGGCCCGGCCGTAGCAGGCGTGCTGGCCGGTGGTGAAGACCGTGTCGGCGGCCAGCTCCAGCGGGATCAGCAGCGCCGCCACCTGGCCGAAGCCGCGCTCACGGCCCGCCAGCGCGTACGCGGCGGTGAACACCGCTGCGGCGACCATGAGCACGGTCCCCACCGGCAGCGGGGACCGGGACAGCAGGACGTGCGACGCGGTGCCGATCGTCACGGTGAAGGCCGTGAACAACGCCGCGCGCACGATTCTGAGCTGGGTCCCGGATATGTCCATAGCGAGAGGAGAGTGTGTCACGGACCGCCGTGAGACACCCGTAAAGGGAGTGCCACGGCCACAGGCCGGCTACCGACCAGTTACAGACCCGGAATCCGGCCGTTGCGGAACAGGTCGAGGAAGATCTGGTGGTCGGCCCGCGCGCGGGCGCCGTACGCGTGCGCGAAGTCCACCAGCAGGGGCGCGAAGCCCTCCTCGTCGGCAGCGAGCGCTGCGTCGATGGCCCGCTCGGTGGAGAACGGCACCAGGGACTCGCCCGAGGTGGTCTCGTCCGCCGCCGCGTGCATCGTGGCGGTGGCCCGGCCGAGGTCGGCGACGACGGCCGCGATCTCCTCCGGGTCGTCGATGTCGCCCCAGTCCAGGTCGACCGCGTACGGCGAGATCTCGGCGACCAGCTGCCCCGCGCCGTCCAGCTCCGTCCAGCCCAGCCACGGGTCGGCGTGCGCCTGGAGGGCGCGCTGGGAGATCACCGTACGGTGGCCCTCGTGCTGGAAGTAGCCGCTGATCGCCGGGTCGGTGATGTGCCGGGAGACGGCCGGCGTCTGAGCCTGCTTGATGTAGATCACCACATCGTTCTCCAGGGCGTCCGTGGCCCCCTCCAGCAGGATGTTGTACGAGGGCAGCCCGGCCGAGCCGATGCCGATGCCCCGCCGGCCCACGACGTCCTTCACCCGGTAGGACTCCGGGCGGGCCAGGGAGGTGTCCGGGAGCGTCTCCAGGTAGCCGTCGAAGGCGGCCAGCACCTTGTACCGGGTGGCGGCGTCCAGTTCGACCGAGCCGCCGCCCGGCGCGAACCGGCGCTCGAAGTCGCGGATCTCCGTCATCGACTCCAGCAGCCCGAACCGGGTCAGCGAGCGGGCGTCGCGCAGCACGTCCAGCAGCGGGCCCTGCGCGGTGTCCAGGGTGAAGGGCGGCACCTCGTCGTCCTTGGCGCCGGTGGCCAGGGCGCGGACGCGCTCGCGGTAGGCGACCGCGTAGACCGTCACAAGCTCGGTGATCTGCTCGTCGCTGAGCGCCTTCGCGTACCCGATGAGCGCGAGGGAGGCGGCGAGGCGCTTGAGGTCCCAGGTGAAGGGGCCGACGTACGCCTCGTCGAAGTCGTTGACGTTGAAGACCAGGCGGCCGTTGGAGTCCATGTAGGTGCCGAAGTTCTCGGCGTGCAGATCGCCGTGCACCCACACCCGCGAGGTGCGCTCGTCCAGGTACGGGCCGCCCCGCTTCTCCGCGTCGAGGTCGTGGTAGAAGAGGCCGGCCGTGCCCCGGTAGAAGGCGAAGGCGCTCGCTGCCATCTTGCGGAACTTCACCCGGAACGCGGCCGGGTCCGCGGCCAGCAGCAGGCCGAAGGCGGTGTCGAAGACGGCGAGGATCTCCTCGCCGCGCTGCTCGTCGCTGAGCTGGGGAACCGACATCGCGGGGTGCCTCCTGGTGCGGGATGCTGCGGGATAGCGCGGGGGACCGGCCGGGAACACGGGGGCGTCGTACCGCCGCGCTCCCGCCGTCCACAACGGGCGACGCCGCGCCGGAGTGCCCGGTTCCCACCAGAAGGTACGCGGACCGAGCCCGGGGGTGTCAGTGCCGGGGCATAGACTTCCTCGCTGTCCCCTTCCTGTTCATCTGGAGGCCGAAACCGTGTCGAAGCCGCCCTTCACGCACCTGCACGTCCACACCCAGTACTCGCTGCTGGACGGTGCCGCGCGGCTCAAGGACATGTTCGACGCCTGCAACGAGATGGGCATGACGCACATCGCCATGTCCGATCACGGCAACCTGCACGGGGCGTACGACTTCTTCCACTCCGCGAAGAAGGCAGGCATCACCCCGATCATCGGGATCGAGGCGTATGTCGCCCCCGAGTCCCGGCGCAACAAGCGCAAGATCCAGTGGGGCCAGCCGCACCAGAAGCGGGACGACGTCTCCGGCTCCGGTGGTTACACCCACAAGACGATGTGGGCGGTGAACCAGACCGGCCTGCACAACATCTTCCGGCTCTCCTCCGACGCGTACGCCGAGGGCTGGCTGACGAAGTGGCCCCGGATGGACAAGGAGACCATCTCGAAGTGGTCCGAGGGCATCGTCGCCTCCACCGGCTGCCCCTCCGGCGAGGTCCAGACCCGGCTGCGGCTCGGCCAGGACAAGGAGGCGCTCCAGGCCGCCTCCGACTACCAGGACATCTTCGGCAAGGACCGGTACTTCCTGGAGCTGATGGACCACGGCATCGACATCGAGCACCGGGTCCGCGAGGGCCTGCTCGACATCGGCAGGAAGCTCGGCATCCCCCCGCTGGTCACCAACGACTCGCACTACACCTACGCGCACGAGGCCGCCGCCCATGACGCCCTGCTGTGCATCCAGACCGGCAAGAACCTCTCCGAGCCCGGCCGCTTCAAGTTCGACGGCACCGGTTACTACCTGAAGTCCACGGACGAGATGTACGCCATCGACTCCTCGGACGCCTGGCAGGAGGGCTGCGCCAACACCCTCCTGGTGGCCGAGATGGTCGACACCACCGGCATGTTCGAGGCCAAGAACCTCATGCCCAAGTTCGACATCCCCGAGGGCTACACCGAGGTCACCTGGTTCAAGGAGGAGGTGCGCCGCGGCATGGAGCGCCGCTTCCCCGGCGGCATCCCCGACGACCGGCAGAAGCAGGCCGAGTACGAGATGGACGTCATCATCTCGATGGGCTTCCCCGGCTACTTCCTCGTGGTCGCCGACTTCATCATGTGGGCCAAGAACAACGGCATCGCGGTCGGCCCCGGCCGGGGTTCCGCGGCCGGTTCGATCGTCGCCTACGCCATGGGCATCACCGACCTCGACCCCATCCCGCACGGCCTGATCTTCGAGCGGTTCCTCAACCCCGAGCGCATCTCGATGCCCGACGTCGACATCGACTTCGACGAGCGCAGGCGCGTCGAGGTGATCCGGTACGTGACCGAGAAGTACGGCGCCGACAAGGTCGCCATGATCGGCACCTACGGCACCATCAAGGCCAAGAACGCGATCAAGGACTCCGCGCGCGTGCTGGGCTACCCGTACGCGATGGGCGACCGGATCACCAAGGCCATGCCCGCCGACGTCCTCGGCAAGGGCATCAACATCGACGGCATCACCAACCCCCAGCACCCCCGCTACTCCGAGGCGGGCGAGGTCCGGGGGATGTACGAGAACGAACCGGATGTGAAGAAGGTCATCGACACCGCGCGCGGTGTGGAGGGCCTGGTCCGGCAGATGGGCGTGCACGCGGCCGGCGTGATCATGTCCAGCGAGACCATCACCGAGCACGTCCCGGTGTGGGTGAGGCACACCGACGGCGTGACCATCACCCAGTGGGACTACCCGAGCTGTGAGTCGCTCGGCCTGCTGAAGATGGACTTCCTGGGCCTGCGCAACCTCACGATCATGGACGACGCCGTCAAGATGGTGAAGGCCAACAAGGGGATCGACATCGATCTCCTGAGCCTCCCGCTCGACGACCCCAAGACCTTCGAACTGCTCCAGCGCGGCGACACCCTGGGCGTCTTCCAGTTCGACGGCGGCCCCATGCGCTCGCTGCTGCGCCTGATGAAGCCGGACAACTTCGAGGACATCTCCGCCGTCTCGGCCCTGTACCGGCCGGGCCCGATGGGCATGAACTCCCACACCAACTACGCGCTGCGCAAGAACGGGCAGCAGGAGATCACCCCGATCCACCCGGAGCTGGAGGAGCCGCTCCGGGAGGTTCTCGACGTCACCCACGGCCTGATCGTGTACCAGGAGCAGGTGCAGAAGGCCGCCCAGATCGTAGCGGGCTACTCGCTCGGCGAGGCCGACATCCTCCGCCGCGTGATGGGCAAGAAGAAGCCCGAGGAACTGGCGAAGAACTTCGTCCTGTACCAGAAGGGCGCCCGCGACAAGGGCTTCAGCGACGAGGCCATCCAGGCGCTGTGGGACGTCCTGGTCCCCTTCGCCGGCTACGCCTTCAACAAGGCCCACTCCGCCGCGTACGGCCTGGTGTCCTACTGGACCGCCTATCTCAAGGCCAACTACCCGGCCGAGTACATGGCGGGTCTGCTGACCTCCGTCAAGGACGACAAGGACAAGTCGGCGGTCTACCTCAACGAGTGCCGCCGCATGGGCATCAAGGTGCTCCCGCCGAACGTCAACGAGTCGGAGTCCAACTTCGCCGCCCAGGGCGACGAAGTGATCCTCTTCGGCCTCACCGCCGTGCGCAACGTCGGCACCAACGTGGTCGAGGCGATCATCAGGGGCCGCAAGACCAAGGGGAAGTACCTCTCCTTCCCGGACTACCTCGACAAGGTCGAGGCGGTCGCCTGCAACAAGCGCACCACCGAGTCGCTGATCAAGGCAGGCGCCTTCGACTCGATGAACCACACCCGCAAGGGCCTCACCGCGCAGTACGAGCCGATGATCGACAACGTGGTCGCGGTCAAGCGCAAGGAGGCCGAAGGGCAGTTCGACCTCTTTGGCGGCATGGGTGAGGACGCGGGCGACGAGCCCGGCTTCGGACTCGACGTCCAGTTCACCGACGACGAGTGGGACAAGACCTACCTCCTCGCCCAGGAGCGGGAGATGCTCGGTCTCTACGTCTCCGACCACCCGCTCTTCGGACTGGAGCACGTGCTGTCCGACAAGGCCGACGCGGGCATCTCCCAGCTGACCGGCGGCGAGCACTCCGACGGCGCCGTGGTGACCATCGGCGGCATCATCTCCGGCCTCCAGCGCAAGATGACCAAGCAGGGCAACGCCTGGGCCATCGCCACCGTGGAGGATCTCGCGGGCTCCATCGAGTGCATGTTCTTCCCGGCGACCTACCAGCTCGTGTCGACCCAACTGGTCGAGGACGTCGTGGTGTTCGTCAAGGGCCGGCTCGACAAGCGCGAGGACGTGCCCCGGCTCGTCGCCATGGAACTCCAGGTGCCCGACCTGTCCAACGCGGGCACAAACGCCCCCGTGGTGCTCACTATCCCGGCGGTCCGGGTCACCCCGCCCATGATCAGCCGCCTCGGCGAGATCCTCACCCACCACAAGGGCGACAGCGAGGTCCGGATCAAGCTCCAGGGCCCGCAGAAGACCACCGTGCTGCGCCTGGACCGGCACCGGGTCAAGCCCGACCCCGCGCTCTACGGCGACCTCAAGGTCCTGCTCGGCCCGTCCTGCCTGACCGGCTGACGCGAGGGGCCGGGCGGCGGGGGCGACGGCGACGACGAAAGGGGCGCACCCCGCAGCGGTGCGCCCCTTCTCGTACGCTCTGTGCCGTGTGCTCAGGGGCTCAAATGCCCTATAGCAGCACTTAGTTGTGGCCGAAGCGCTTGTTCTGCCGCTGCGTGTGGTCCGGCTGGCCGCCCGCGACCTGGGCGGTGGTCTCCGGCGCCTCGGCGGCCTGCTCGTGCGAGCGCTGGGACTGCTCGGCCTGCGAAGCGCGGTTCTTCGGGCCGGTCTGCTTGCGGTTCTTGTTCTTGGCCATGGGGATCTGCCTCCTGAAGGGGGTCTAGGGGCCAGGGCCGAAATTAGATTCACATACGCTGACATCAATCGCATGTCGGATAATTACCGTGTGTGACAGGGCTGGTGGGGACACCGGCTCCCGGAAACGCCACGCCGAAGATCGAGTTCCGGCCGTTAACCCCTGCGCGGTCGGGCAGACTCGAAGGAACGCCGAAGCAATACCTCCCGGAAAGAGGGTGAGTCGCGTGGACCGTTGCATCGTCCTGGTGGACGCCGGGTATCTGCTGGGAGCCGCCGCGAGCCTCCTCGCCGGTGAGCCCTCGCGGTCCCGGATCATCGTCGACCACACCGCGCTCATCCAGGCGCTGCGCGAACGCGCCGAATCCGAGACCGGCCGCCCCCTGCTGCGCATCTACTGGTTCGACGGCGCCCCCGACCGGGTCCCCCAGCCGGAGCACCGCAGGCTCCGCGTGATGCCCCGCGTCACCGTCCGCCTCGGCGCCCTGACCAGAAGCGACGGCCGCTGGGCGCAGAAGGGCGTCGACGCGGCCATGCACGCCGAGCTGACCGAGCTGGCCCGCAACCGCGCCTGCTCCGACATCGTCCTGGTCACCGGCGACGGCGACCTGCTGCCCGGCATGATGGCCGCCAAGGAGCACGGGGTCGCCGTCCACCTGTGGGCCGTCCAGGCCGCCGACGGTGACTACAACCAGTCCGAGGACCTGGTCGCCGAGGCCGACGAACGACGCGTGCTCGACCGCGCCTGGATCGTCCAGGCCGTCCGCGCCAAGGAACTGACCGGGGTCTGCGCCCCGCCCCCGGCGCCCCGCCCCGAGATCGCCGCGATCCTCTCGGCCCCCCTGCCCGAGTCCGCGCCCACCGGCCGCGAGCACACCGCCGAGGACGACACCCACAGCCCGGCCGCCACCGCCCCGGAGAACGACACCCAGGACCGGTCCGCCGCCCACAAGGGTGTCCCCACCCCCAAGGACCTGGCCGCGCTGCGCGCCGCCGGCGCCCCGCCCGCACCGCATCCGCCCAACGCCACCCTGCGCTGGTCCTCCGACAAGGGCTGGGTGGACCGGCCCGGCACCGCCGCCGAGCCGCCGGAGGTCGCCGCCATGCCGACGCTCGCCCAGCTCACCACCGCCGAACAGCGGTGGGCCGACCGGGAGGAGGACATCACCACGGTCGGCGGCGACCCCTACGAGGTCGGCCAGGTCTTCGCCCGCCGCTGGATGTCCCGGCTCGGTGACCAGGGGCACCTCCAGCGGCTCTCCACGATGTACCCCCGCATCCCGCACCGCATCGACGGCGAGCTGCTGCGCTACGCGGCCCGCTTCGGCCTGCTCGCCCACAAGGACGACCAGATCGACGAGCACGACCGTTACGCCATCCGGGCCGGGTTCTGGCGGGAGTTCGACGTGCCCGCCCCGGCGGAGAGCGCCTCCGCCGGGGAGTGAACGGGCCCTGACCGGCGGACGCCGTGATGAGGTGCCCCAAACGCGAGTAAAGGGTCCGCACCGCGTACTCTCGTCCCTTGTGACTACGCGCGCGGGACAGGCACTTCGGTACGACGACGTCGTACGCGTGCGCGCGCTCACCAAGACCTATCCGCCCGTCAAGGGGCGGCGCGGAGCGCCGGGCGCGGCCGAGGTGCGGGCCACCGACGAGGTGACGCTGGACGTGCGCCACGGCGAGATGTTCGGGCTGCTCGGCCCGAACGGCGCCGGCAAGTCCACCCTGGTACGGCAGCTCACCGGGCTGCTGCGTCCCGACTCCGGCGGCGTGGAGATCCTCGGCCACGACATCGTGCGCCACCCCGAGCGGGCCGCCCGCATCCTCGCCTACCTCGGGCAGGAGTCCACCGCGCTGGACGAGCTGACCGTCGCCCTCGCCGCCGAGACCACCGGCCGGCTGCGCGGCCTGGAGGCACGGGCCGCCCGCGCCGAACGCGACGCCGTGCTGGACGAGCTGGGGCTCGCCCCGCTCGCCGGACGCCCGCTGAACAAGCTCTCCGGCGGTCAGCGGCGGCTCGCCTGCCTCGCCGCCGCGCTCGTCGGCCGGCGCTCGCTGCTGGTGCTGGACGAGCCCACCACCGGTATGGACCCGGTGGCCAGGCGCGCGGTCTGGGCCGCCGTGGACCGGCGCCGTGCCGAACAGGGCGCGACCGTGGTGCTGGTCACCCACAACGTCATCGAGGCCGAGACCGTCCTCGACCGGGTCGCCGTGCTCGACCAGGGCCGGGTGATCGCCTGCGACACCCCGGCCGGGCTCAAGGAGCGGGTCTCCGGCGAGGTCCGGGTCGAGCTGGTCTGGCGGGAGCGGGCACCGCTGGAGGTGCCCGAGGTCGCCGTCCTGCGCGAGCGGGCCGTAGAGGCCGGTCGGCGCTGGACGCTCCGGCTCGCCCCCGAGGAGGCGCGGGCCGCCGTCGCCACCGTCACCGGCGGGGCCGCGTTCGCCGCGCTGGACGACTTCACCCTCGCCACCCCGAGCCTGGAGGACGTCTATCTGGCGCTCGGCGGAGCGGCCCGGCAGGGGCTGGTGAAGGCGTGAGCAGAGGTCTCGTCGCATCCGTATGGTCCCCGTGGGACTTCCGTCCGGCCGCCACCGGGAAGAGGAGCAGCGCGTCGTGAGTGCCGTACCCGCCGAGGCTCTGCCCGGTGCCGCGAGGGGCGTGCCGGAGCAGGAGCGGCGCGCGGCCGAGCTGGGGCCGCCCGTGCGGCTGTGGCCGTCGCTGGCCGCCGTCTACCGCGCCCAGCTGTCGCGGGCCCGGGTGGCGCGCATCCCGTTGCTGTTCGTGGCGACCTTCCAGTCGGTCGGCATCGCCGTGATGATGCGCGGTGTCGTGGACAGCGGGCCCGAGGCCCAGGCCGTGGTCGCCGGGTCGTCCGTCCTGGTCGTCGCGTACGTGGCGCTGAACCTGCTCTCGCAGTACTTCGGCCAGCTGCGCGCCAGCGGGGGGCTCGACCACTACGCCACGCTGCCGGTGCCGCCCGCCGCCGTGGTGCTGGGCGCGGCCGCCGCGTACGCCTCCTTCACCGTGCCGGGAACGCTGGTGACCGCCGTCGTCGGCTGCGCGCTGTTCGGGCTGCCGCTGTCCAACCTGTGGGTGCTGCTCGCGGTGATCCCGCTGGCCGGGGCCGCGCTGTCCGGGGTGGGCGCCGCCTGCGGGCTCCTCGCGCCGCGCCCCGAACTCGCCACGCTGCTGGGCCAGCTGGGCATGTCGGCGGCGCTGCTGCTGGGTGTGCTGCCGGCCGACCGGATGCCCGGCGTCGTGCTCCTGGCCCGTGATCTGCTGCCCTCCACCTACGGGGTGGAGGCGTACGCCCGGACCTTCGGTCCCGCCCCCGACTGGGCGGTGGTCCTCGCTGACCTGGGGGTGTGCGCGGGCGTCGGGGTGATCTCGCTTGCCGTGGCGACCCGTGCGTACCGCCGGGCCGCCGTCCGGTGACGCGGCGCGCGGCGCGACCTGGCACGATGTCAGGGTGACCGCACCGCTGACTCCGCCACCCCCGCCGCACGACGACTTCGCGCATCAGTTCGAGCGGGCCCCTTCGGGCGGAACGCCGGTCGCGGACCCGTACGGACAGGACGGCCCCGGTATGAAGACTGAAGTGCGCGCAGCCGTCGTCGTGGCGGTGGCGGTGGCGTTCTCCGGGGTGCTGCTCGGGCTGCTGTGGTGGTGGCTGGCCCCGCATGTGCCGCTCGTCGGCGAGGAGACCGACCGCAGCTGGGTGGTCTACCTCAAGGACACCGAGGGCGAGCAGGCGGCCGGAGTGGACGGTACGTTCGCTCTGCTGGGCCTGGCCTTCGGGCTGATCAGCGCGGCCCTGGTGTTCCTGCTGCGACGGCGCGCCGGCGTGCCGCTGGTGGTGGGCCTCGGGGTCGGCGGTCTGCTCGGCTCGCTGCTGGCCTGGCGGCTCGGGGTGTGGCTGGGCCCGACGTCGGACGTCATCGCGCACGCCAAGGCGGCCGGCGCGGGCGTCACCTTCCCCGCCCCGCTCCGGCTCGGCGCCAAGGGCGCCCTGCTCGCCTGGCCGCTGGGCGCCCTCCTGGTTCACCTGGGCCTGACGGCCCTCTTCGGCCCCCGCGACCCCGACCCGTACGAGCCGCGCCGCTACGAGGAGGAGCCGCACGCGCAGGGCCCTTACGGGACGCCTCCGGCCTAGGGGCCGCTCAGGTGCGGCCGATCGGGGCCAGTACGGCCTTTGTCAGGGTGGCGAGGTCGGCGGGGGCGAGTTCGACCTCCAGGCCGCGCCGGCCCGCCGAGACGCAGATCGTCGGGTGCGCCCCGGCCGAGTCGTCCAGCACCGTGCGGAGCCGCTTGCGCTGCCCCAGCGGGGAGATGCCGCCGCGTACGTAGCCGGTGGTGCGCTCGGCGAGCGCGGGGTCCGCCATCGCCGCCCGCTTGCCGCCGACGGCGGCGGCCAGCGCCTTCAGGTCCAGCGTGCCGGAGACCGGGACGACGGCCACGGTCAGGGTGCCGTCCACGTCGGCCACCAGTGTCTTGAAGACGCGGTCCGGGGACACGCCCATCGCCTCGGCGGCCTCCTCGCCGAAGGAGGGGTGCGCGGGGTCGTGCTCGTAGGAGTGGACCGTGTGACCGACGCCCGCAGCGCTGAGGGCCACCGTGGCGGGTGTGCCGCCCGCTCCTGACGTCTGCTGCTTGCTGGACTTCTTCGCCATGCGGGTGTCGGCCTCGGTTCTCTCAGTTCAGACTGGTGCGCGCCCGCGTCAGCTCGAACGCGGGCAGTGACGGCAGGCTACGGATGATGGCCGTCTCCGAGCGAAGCAGTTTCAGCTCGTCCCGCAGCCGGGAGGCGGTGTCCGGGGCCTGGAGGAGACGCTGCTTGGTCGGGGTGTCCAGCACCATCGCGGCGGCCACCAGGTACGAGATCACACTCGGGTCGTCCGGCAGGTCGGAGTCGGCGGAGACGGAGCGCTCATGGGCGCCCGCCAGCCGCTTCTGGTACTGCTGGAACGAGTGCAGCACCCCTTCCGCGAGCGCGCCCGCCTCGTCGCCGGGGTGCTCCGGCAGCTCCTCCACCTCGCCGGTCAGGAACGACCCCGAGCCGTCCACCGAGAGCAGCCGTACGCGGGTGGTGCCCGTGCAGAGCACGTCGAAGGTGCCGTCGGGCCGCTCCCGGACGGTCGCGGCCTCCGCCACACAGGCCACCCGGTGCAGCGCCTTGAGCGGTTCCGGGCCGAAGCCGCCCGCCGGGGCCTCCTCGGTGCCGGCGTCGGGGTCCGGCAGGCCGGTGCCGCTCGGCGCCAGCTGGTGGCCGTCACGGATCGCCACGATGACGAATCGGCGCGGTTCGTCCTCCGGAATCTTCAGCAGCTCGCGCATCATGGCGCGATAACGCTCCTCGAAGACGGACAGCGGCAGGACGAGTCCCGGGAACAGCGCCGTGTTCAGCGGGAAGAGAGGCAGACGGGCGGTGGTCACGACGCCCCAGCCTAGTGGTCACAGCCGCGAGAGCGCCCGCGGCACCAGCACCAGCCCCACCGATCTCTCCCGACCGGGCCCTTGCCGGGCCCCGGACCGGACCGCCCCCGCCCCCCGGGGCTCAGGGGCGGGTGTGTGGTGGGGTCGGCAGCAGGGCGGTCAGGGCGGTGGACGGGGCGTCGGTCAGGAGGGCGTCGCGTAGATGCAGGAAGTGGCCGAGCGGGTCCTCGGAGACGCGGCTCCACGGGAACGAGGTGACGTACGGGCCGATCAGGGCGAGCTGGTCGCGGGCCTCGTCCCAGCGTTCCAGGCGCAGCAGGACGTACAGGAGCTGGTTGCGGACCTCGGCCGGGTGGGGGTCGGCCGCGGGGAAGCGGGCGGAGAGGGCCACCGCGCGGTCGGCCGCGGCGAGCAGCCGGCCGCG
>NZ_JBHXLV010000184.1:0-13012 GCF_042721685.1 Streptomyces sp. NPDC058459
GGGGCGCCGGTGCCGTCGCCCTGCTCGCCGACCACGTCCCGGCGCTCGGGCACCGGCTCGGCGGCCCGCTGGTCGGACAGGCGGCGCGGCTCTGGTTCGACATCCTCGTCACCAGCGTCCCGCTGCCCGGCATCGGCCTGAAGCTCGGCGGCCACGAACTCGCCGAGGTCTTCCCGCTCGCCCCGCTCGCCCCCGGCCAGTCCCTCGCGGTGGCCGTCTCCACCTACCGGGGACGCGTCCACTACGGGCTGGTCGCCGACGCCCGCGCGGTGCCCGACCTCGACGTCCTGGCCCGCGCGCTGACCGGCGAGATGGAGACCCTGCTCACAGCCTGCGAGGTCTGACCCCTGTCGTCAGGGGCCGTTTCCGGCCCCCGGGCCGCCCGCCGCCGGAGCGCGTTTGGCCAAGGGGCCGGGCGCTCCGTAAAATCCCCCGTTCGACAGCGGGCGCGTTCTTGCCCCCGCGCGGGTGATCAGGGAAGCGGCAGCGCGATGACGGTGACAGAGGACGGCGCGGCGTCCACGGACGAGATGGTCTACGGGCCCGGGATCGACCCCGCGCGCCTGGCCGTCTGCCTCAGCGTGCTGGAGGAGCTGGACCGGATCGACGTCGACCACCCCGACGCCATCCAGGTCCGCCGGGCCACCTCGCACATCTACCGCACGGTCAAGCAGCGCCGCCGCCAGGAGCGCCGGGCCGCCAAGACCGCGCACGACCGTGACGTCACCGAGGCCACCGCCACCGGCTCCGCCGAGCGCATCGACGACGAGACCGAGGGCATCCTGCCCAGCTCCAGGATCGAGGCCGGCCGGATCGCGGGCATACTCCAGCGCCCCCGCTCCTGCTACATCTGCAAGCAGCGGTACACCGAGGTCGACTACTTCTACCACCAGCTCTGCCAGGACTGCGCCGCCGAGAACCGCGCCCGCCGCGAGGCCCGCGCCGACCTCACCGGCAAGCGCGCCCTGCTGACCGGCGGCCGGGCCAAGATCGGCATGTACATCGCGCTGATGCTGCTGCGCGACGGCGCCCACACCACGATCACCACCCGGTTCCCCAAGGACGCCATCCGCCGCTTCAAGGCGATGGAGGACTCCGCGGACTGGCTGCACCGCCTGGAGGTCGTCGGTATCGACCTGCGGGACCCGGCGCAGGCCGTCGCCCTCGCGGACCGGGTCACCGAGGCCGGCCCGCTGGACATCCTGATCAACAACGCGACGCAGACCGTACGCCGGCTGCCCTCCGCCTACGCCGCGCTGGTCGACGGCGAGAGCGCACCGCTGCCCGCCGGTGAGCTGCCCGCCCACCAGGTCATCGGCGCCTTCAACTCCGGCGCGGTCGACGGCCTGGCCGCGCTGCCCGTCGGCACCAGCGGTCTGGAGGCCCAGAAGGTCGCCGACCTGGCCCTCGTCGCGGGCAACGCCAGCGTCGCCCGGCACCTGGACGGCACCGCGATCGACGCGGGCGGTCTGCTGCCCGACGTGGTCGACACCAACACCTGGGTCCAGTCCATCGAGCAGATCTCCCCGGTGGAGCTGCTGGAGACCCAGTTGTGCAACTACACGGCGCCGTTCATCCTGATCAGCAAGCTCCGCCCGGCCATGGCGGCCGCCGCGAAGCAGGCCGGCAAGGGCCGCGCGTACGTCGTGAACGTGTCCGCCATGGAGGGCGTCTTCGCCCGTGGTTACAAGGGCGCCGGCCACCCCAACACCAACGCGGCCAAGGCCGCGATGAACATGGTGACCCGGACCAGCGGCCAGGAGATGTTCGACACCGACCGCATCCTGATGACCTCTGTGGACACCGGCTGGATCACCGACGAGCGCCCGCACTACGACAAGCTGCGCCTGGCCGAGGCCGGTTTCCACGCCCCGCTCGACCTGGTCGACGGCGCGGCCCGCGTGTACGACCCGATCGTGCGCGGCGAGCAGGGCGAGGACCTCTACGGCGTCTTCATGAAGGACTACGCGCCCGGCAAGTGGTGACACCTTCCCGCCTCCGTACCTGACCGGGCGTTCGCCGGGAAGACGGACCACTGGGCCGAGCGGGTGAATCGCGCGCCCCCGCAGCGGGTGCGCTCTGCGGCAAAAAGCCCCATATTGAGGGGGATTGAGAAGGGTGCGGGCGAGCGGAAGTTACGTCTTGTTTGCATTCCCTATCGAGCGCGGGTCCGCTCATTTGGTTAATCTGGAGGTCCGGGACGCCCCCGAGGGTGATCCGACACATAAGGAGTGCGCGGTGACACCGGAGACGACGACCAGCGAACAGGGCCCCGACGAACGCACGGAGCGATCCCGCCGCAGGCCCGGAGAACTCGGCAGCCTGGACGTGTGGGCCCGCTCCGCCCCGATCCGCCTTGCGGGCTACGAGGACGACCTCGCGGAGCCCCACATCCTGCCCAGCGTGGACTGAATCGGCGGCCGATCGCCGCGTGCCCGCGTGCCCGCGGGGCGAGCCGCCGCCGGGATGCGCGGCGAGCCCGTGCCGTCGTTGCCGAGCGCCGACGGGACCGGGCCCGCCGCTACCGCCGCCGCGCTGCCAACACACACAGCTCGGGCTCGTTCGTCATACCCATCACCACCGCGCCCGCCGCCCGCAGCCGGGCCACCGTCACATGGTCGGCGGCGGCCGGGGTGTCCGGGGTCGCGGCCGAGCCGTCGCGGGTGGACTCGCCGCGTACGCCGAGGTTGTCCTTCACCGCCACCGGTACTCCGGCCAGCGGGAGTCGGGCCAGGTGGGCGGGCGCCCACCTGGTCCGCCTCGGCCAGGGCCGCCCGGTCGCGCACGGTGCGGAACGCGCCGACCCGCCCGTCCAGCTCCGCGATCCGCGCTAGATGCTCCGCCACCACCTCACGGGCGGTGACCCGCTTCTCGCGGACGGCGGCGGCGATCTCGGCGGCCGCACGGCCGGCCCAGCCGCTCACGTGCGCTCCTCGTCGGCTCCCGGCGCGCGGACGGCGCGTACGGCAGCACGGTGCCCGCTCGCGCGTCCCGCGTCGAGAGGGACGGATCACCGGGTGGTGGTGAGCCGGGTCGGCCGCAGGAAGTCCCGGACGTACGCGCGTTCCCAGCAGGCGCCCGTCTCCCGCAGCTCCCGCCAGGTGGTGAAGCGGTAGCGGAAGAGGCGGGCGCGGACGAAGCGGGGCGGGGCGCCGGGCGGGAAGGGGGAGCGGCGCAGCAGGCGCAGGGTGTCGCGGTCGTCCTCCAGCAGCCGTTCCACCAGCTTCCCGAACCACTCCCCGGCATACGCGGGCGACAGCGCGGCGAACCACATCAGCCAGTCCAGCCGCAGATGGTAGGGCGCGAACTGGCGTGGCCAGCGCCGGGGATCGCCCGGCTTGCCATGGAACTCGTACTCCCGCCAGTCGCCGTCCTCGGCGGGCCGTTCGTCGTCGGTGCCCTCGATCACCACCTCGTAGCGGACCCGGCTGACGCTGCCGAAGGCGCCGTAGGTGTTCACCAGGCGCAGCGGGTCGAAGGAGCGGTTCATCACCTGGCGCCGGGAGATCATGTTCCGCACCGGGCGGGAGCTGAGCGCGAGCAGGACCGCGCCGACCGCGAGCACCAGCACCTCGTACCAGAGCGGCGCGGCGAAGACCCTGGGCGGGTCGGCGGGGAGGCGCAGCGCGGACAGGGCGAGCACGACGGTGATCCAGTTCAGCCAGGAGAAGTTCCCGGACAGCACCAGCCACAGCTGGGTCACGATCATCAGCGCGGCCGCCGCCGACGCGACCGGCTGCGGGGTGAACAGCACTACCGGGACGACGAGTTGGGTGACGTGGTTGGCGGCCACCTCCACCCGGTGCAGGGGTTTGGGCAGGTGGTGGAAGAACCAGCTCAGCGGGCCCGGCATCGGCTGGGTCTCGTGGTGGAAGTCCAGACAGGTCAGCTTCCGCCAGCAGGCGTCCCCGCGCAGCTTGATCAGCCCCGCGCCGAACTCCACCCGGAACAGCACCCAGCGCAGCAGGAACAGCACCACCACCGGCGGTGCCACCTCGTCGTTGCCGAGGAACGCCGCGAGGAAGCCCACCTCCAGCAGCAGGGTCTCCCAGCCGAACGCGTACCAGGTCTGCCCCACGTTCACGATCGACAGGTACAGCGCCCACGGCACCAGCCACAGCACGATCCCGGCCCACAGCGGCAGAGCTGAGTCCGCACCCGCCAGCAGCGCCGCCGACACCACGCACCCCGCCCAGGCGCACCCGGCGAAGAAACGGTCCGAGTAGTACGCGTGGAACACGCTCGGCGACTCCCGGAAGGGCACCCGGGCGGTGTGGCGCGGCACCGGCAGCATGCCGCGCTCGCCCAGCAGCGGCCGGAACTGCCGTACCGCCGCCCAGAACGCCACCAGGTAGAGCGCGGCCAGCCCGCGCTGGAGCACCAGCCGGCTCAGCCAGTAGTCGGGGGCGGTGAACCACTCCATCGCACTCGCGCTCCTGCCTCCGCGGCGGCCGCCCGGGGCCGGGGCCGCTCCCCACCCGTCGCGTCCGCCCGACCTTCCGTGTACCGCACGGCCCGGCCCGGATAACCCCCACCGTCGCGCTGTCACGCCCCACTCGAAGATTCGGACATTTGCTGGCAAGGTGGGCCCATGGCTGATCGGGGTGCGAGTGCCCTGTCACTCCCGGAGAAACGGCCCGCCGCCCCGGACACGATCCTGGCGCTCAACCACACGGGCAGCTTCGACTGGGACCTGGACGCGGGCCTGTTCCACATGGACGCCCGCGCCCACGAGATCTTCGACCTGCTCCCCGAGGAGTACGACGGCCGGGCCGTCTCGCTGGCCGTCCGGGTCCCCCCGCCGGAGGCGGCCAGGCTGGACGCGGCGGTCGCCCGCGCCATCAAGGACGGCAGCGAGACCTACGGCGTCTACTTCCGGGTCCGCCGCCGCGACGGCACCACCCGCTGGACCCACAGCCAGGGCGCCATCCGCCGCGACGGCACCGGCCGCCCGCGCCGGGTCGTCGGCCTCGTCCGCGACGCCACCCGCGAACTCGCCTACAGCCCCGCTCGCGCCCCGCGCACCGCGCACGAGGAGGCGTTCCGGCAGCAGACCAGCGTCGTGGAGGCCGTCTCCGCCGCACTGGCCCACGCCCGCAGCGTCCAGGACGTCATCGACGTCCTCAAGGACACCCACGGCATCCGCCACCTCGGCGCGGCCAGCGTCGTCATCGGACTGGTGGAGGCCGGCCGCATCAGGGTGGTAGCGGGGGGCCCCGCCGAGAGCTTCGTGCCCGGCACCCACGTCACCCGGATCGACGAGCCCTACCCGATGAGCGAGGTCGTACGGACCCTCGTCCCCCGCTTCATCGAGTCGCCCGGGGAGTTCGCCCGGGACTACCCGATCCTCTGGCCGCACATCACCGCGCTGCACATCACCTCCGCCGCCTACCTCCCGCTGATCGCCCAGGCCCGTCCGCTCGGCGCCATCGGCCTGCTCTACAGCGACCGGCGCGGCTTCTCCACCGAGGAACGCGCCGTGCTGGTCGCCCTCGGCAGCAGCATCGCCCAGAGCCTCCAGCGCGCCACGCTCTACGAGCAGGAGAAGGACCTCGCGCAGAGCCTCCAGCACGCGATGCTGCCCCGGACCATCCCCAGCATCCGGGGCGCCGACGTGGCCGTGCGCTACCGCGCCGGTGCCCTCGGCCGGGACATCGGCGGTGACTGGTACGACCTGATCCCGCTGCCCGGCGGCCGGGTCGGCGCCGTCATCGGGGACGTCCAGGGCCATGACTCCCACGCGGCCGCCGTCATGGGCCAGCTGCGGATCGTGCTGCGCGCCTACGCCGCCGAGGGGCACACCCCGGCCGCCGTCATGGCCCGCGCCTCCGTCTTCCTCGACGAACTGGACACCGACCGGTTCGCCACCTGCCTGTACGCCCAGGCCGACCTCACCACCGGCGTCGTCCAGATCGTCCGCGCCGGCCACCTCGACCCGCTGCTGCGGGACACCGACGGCACCACCGGGCGCGTCCACGTCGAGGGCGGACTGCCGCTCGGTCTGTCCGCCGAGTTCGGCCGGCTGGAGTACCCCGTGGCCACCCTGGAGCTGGACCCCGGGCACACCCTGCTGCTGTGCACCGACGGCCTGGTCGAGCAGCCCGGCGCCGACCTGGACGACGGCGTGAGCGACCTCGCCGAGGTCTTCGCCACGGGCCCGGACGAGGTGTGCGAACTCGCCGCACGCCTGATCGCCATGGCCGAGGAACGCGGCGGCGAGGACGACGTCGCCCTGCTCCTGCTGCGCCGCCGGCAGCCCGAGGAACCGCTGGCCCGCGGCCGGCTCCGCCAGCACGTCGCCCTCGGCGACCCCGACGCCCTCACCCGCGCCCGGCACCTGATCGGCACCGAGGTGCGGGCCTGGGGCGCGGGGGCACGGGCCGACGAGATCGAACTCGTCGCCGATGAGCTGATCACCAACGCGCTGATGCACACCGAGGGCTCCGCCACCGTCACCCTGCGCCTGCTGACCGGCGGCGAGCCCCGGCTGCGCGTCGAGGTGGAGGACTCCTCCAGCGCGCTGCCCCGCCGCCGCGAACCCTCGGACGAGGGCGTCTCCGGGCGGGGGCTGCTCATGGTCGACACGCTGGCCGACGCCTGGGGCGTGGAGGCGCGCGGCGGTGGCAAGGCCGTGTGGTGCGACTTCCGGACCCACCCGGACGGCTGACCGCCGCCGGTCCCCGCCGCCCGCCGGTGGCACCCTGGACACATGCCGGAACTGCCCGAGGTAGAAGCGCTGACGGACTTCCTCACCGAGCACCTGGCCGGGCGCCGGGTGGCCCGCGTGCTGCCCCTCGCCATCAGCGTGCTGAAGACCTACGACCCACCGGTCACCGCCCTGGAGGGCACCGGGATCACGGCCGTGCGCCGCCACGGCAAGTTCCTGGACCTGCGGAGCGACGGCGGCCTGCACCTCGTCACCCATCTGGCCCGCGCGGGCTGGCTGCACTGGCGCGACAGCATGCCCGACACCCCGCCGCGCCCCGGCAAGGGACCCCTGGCGCTGCGGGTGGTGCTGGAGGGCGGCGGGGGCTTCGACCTGACCGAGGCCGGCACACAGAAGCGGCTCGCGGTGTACGTGGTGCGTGACCCGGCCGAGGTGCCGGGGGTCGCCCGGCTGGGCCCCGACCCGCTCGCCGACGACTTCGACGAGGAGCGGTTCGCGGGGCTGCTGAAGAACGAGCGGCGCCGGCTCAAGGGCGCGCTGCGGGACCAGTCGCTGATCGCGGGGGTGGGCAACGCCTACAGCGACGAGATCCTGCACGCCGCGAAGATGTCCCCGTTCAAGCTGGCCTCCTCCCTCACCCCCACGGAGACCACCCGTCTGCACACCGCCCTGCGCACGACCCTCACCGAGGCGGTCGAGCGCTCCCGGGGTATCGCGGCGGGCCGGCTGAAGGCGGAGAAGAAGAGCGGGCTGCGCGTGCACGGCCGTACCGGCGAACCCTGTCCGGTGTGCGGGGACACCGTCCGCGAGGTCTCCTTCAGCGACTCCTCGCTCCAGTACTGCCCCACCTGCCAGACCGGCGGCAAGCCGCTCGCCGACCGCAGACTCTCCCGCCTGCTGAAGTAAGCGGCGCCGGTCAGCGCGCGGGGAGGGTCAGCAGCCGCTCGCCCTTGTCCGTGCGCACGTCGTAGTGGTCGATGTCGTCCGGGCTGAGGGCGGAGCCCGCCGTGGTCGTGGTGGTGCCCTCGTCGTGCGCGCCGACGGTCCAGCCGCCCGCCACCTGCTCCGAGCCGTCCCGGCCGACCACGATCAGCCGGCAGGAGTGCGGACCGGCGCTGTCGCGCACCTCCAGGCGCAGCCCGCTGCCCCAGCGCTCGGCCTCGGTGGTGACCCTCGCCCAGACCCCGGTGCCCGGGTCGGTGGCGGCCGTGACCCGGACGGCGGGCTGACCGTGCCCGTCGAAGGCCGTCAGCGCGGGCCCGGCCACCGCGAGCACCACCGAGGCCGCCAGCCCGTAGAGCAGCCGGCGGCGCCGGGCCCGGTGGCGTACGGTGACCTCGCCGAGCAGCCGGTCCAGCATGCGCGGACCCGGCTGGGCCAGGGCCGGCACGAAGGCCGGGGTGGCCTGCCGGTACAGCATCAACTGCCGTGCCGTGGGGCCGAGTTCGGTGACCTCGGTCGCGCACCGGGGGCACTCGGCGAGGTGGTCCTCGAAACGGAAGGTCTCCGCCTCGTCCAGCACGCCGAGCGTGTACGCGCCGACGGCGCGATGCCTTTCCAGGGACCTCATGCCGAATCCTCGTGCCTATGGGTGCGGGTGGGGTTACGCGGTGCACCCATTGGTACGCACCGGACGCCGGATCGACTCAACCCGCCCGCAGAAACCCGATGGGGATTCGGAGCGGCCGGGACCCCGGATTGGTCCGAGTTTCAAGTGGCCGGAAAATGTGCCCGGTTCGCCGTCGGCGCCCGCTTCAGAACAGCTGGACGGCCAGGTGTCCGAGGGGCAGGCCGAGCCGCCAGGCCGGGGTCCACACCTTCGGCCCGTCGTCCTCGCCGAAGGCCGCGCCCTTACCGGGCACCGCGTCCAGGTCGGGCGCGAGCAGCTCGGTCTCCTCCAGCCAGCGCCAGGCGTCCCCCGCGAGCGCCAGGTCCGGATCGGGAGTGCCGGAACCGGCCGCCTCCGCCGTCAGTTCGGCCATCCGGCCGCCGACCCAGTCCCGCCACGGCTGGTCGTACGCCGTGAGCGACAGCCAGGTCTCCAGCTGTGAGATGACCCGGCCCCCGGAGAGTTCGCCCTCGGTGTCGGACAGGAAGACGGTGAGCGCCAGCGCGTCCCGCCCCGCCCGGAACTCCAAGGACGTCGGGGGCATCAGATCGCCGGTGCGCAGCAGTTCGTCCGCGATGTACTCGGCGTACAACCAGGCCATGGGGACGGTGAGTTCACCGCCGCCGGGGCCGCTCGTGCTCTCGTGACCTCTGTGGAGCATCCCTGCCTGCCTTCCTCCGGTGCGTGCGCGTCGCCCGAACCCGGCCCCCCGCCCGGAACACGGATGAGGACAGCTCATGACCCTGACGGGGGTCACGGCAAGGCGCTTTACCGAGGCTTGACCGGGCTCTCGGTTTCACCGCAGGTCAGTCGCGTATCCCGGCAGAACCTGGCGCAGGGCGCGCAGCGCGTAGTACGCGCGCGACTTCACGGTACCGGGCGGAATGCCCAGGATCTCGGCGGCCTCCGCCACGCTGGCCCCGCGGAAGTACACGAGTACCAGCACGTCACGGTGGTGCGGAGTGAGTGTCTTCACAGCCTCGCGCACATCGAGCGCGGCGGCGGCCCGCTCGGCGTGGTCGGCGGTGACGCGCGCGTTCTCCGGGACCGCGTCCACCACCTCCGGCGGCCGGGCGCGGCGGGCCCGCCGGGCGTCGATGGCGAGGCGCCGGGCGACGGTCAGCAGCCAGGGGCGGGCCGAGGCGAAGTTCTCGGCCCGCAGCGCCTCGGGATGCTGCCAGGCCCGTACGAGGGTCTCCTGCACCAGATCCTCGGCGCGCTGGCGGTCCCCGTCGCTCAGCCGCAGCAGCAGTGCGAAGAGGGGCCGCCCGTGTTCCCGCGCGAGTGCGGCGAGTTCATGCTCGGCGGTGGTCGTCCCTGAGGTGGTGGTCCCGGCCGTCATGGCCGTATGGCAGCGCAGCCCGGCCCCCGGCGGCACCCCGCGCGCACGCCGGTGCGACGGGCGGTGGTCCGGGCTCGGTGAACGGTCGGACGAACGGTCACCTCCGGGGCCGGGGACACCGGATGGGCTAGGCCCTGTTTGCGACGGGGGTCAGTTTCATACCCATATGCCCGTGAGAGCTTGTCTGCCAATACGACAAGTCCCCTCCGACGACCCTGGGGTGAGTTGATGATCGGACGCAGGCATCAGGTGGCCCTCGCGCTGACCGCGGCGCTCGCGGCGGTGGCCGCCTGCCAGAACCAGGACCGGGCCGAGCCCGGCGCCTCCGGGCAGCCCGCGCCGGGCGCCGGACGGGGCTTCACGCTCGTCGCCGCCGGCGGCCTCCAGCCGTACGCGTCCGCCGTCGACCGGGCCGGCTTCGACGCCTCCGGCGGCGGACACGACTTCCGCCCCATGCTCGCCGGGGCCCGCGCGGCCGTGTCCGGCGCCGATCTGGCGCTGTGTCACCTCGAACCCGTCCAGGGCGCCGACGGCGACCCGGCCGTCACCGCGCTGCCCCAGCTCGCCCAGGGCATCGCCGCCACCGGCTACGACAGCTGCTCCACCGCCTCCCCGCAGGCCGACGCCGCCGGAGTCACCCGCACCCTGAACGCCCTCGACCAGGCGGGCGTACGGCACGCCGGGACCTCCCGCACCGACACCGAGGCCCGCACTCTCACCCTGCTGCGGGCGGGTACCGCCAAGGTCGCGCACCTGTCCTACGCCTACGACACCACCGGGCAGTCCGGGGTGGTCGACCCGGCCGACGCGGGCCGGATCGCGACCGCCGCGCGGGCCGCCCGGAAGGCCGGCGCCGACGTGGTCGTGCTCTCCGTCAACTGGGGCACCGCCTGGCAGGACGCCCCCGACGCCGGTCAGGTCACCCTGGCGAAGCAGCTCACCGCGTCGAAGACGGGCGGCCGCCCCGACATCGACCTCGTCCTCGGCACCCACGCCCACGTCCCCCAGCCGTACGAGAAGGTCAACGGCACCTGGGTGGTCTACGGCATGGGCGACCAGATCGCGGACGGCGGCGCGGGCGCGGGGGAGTGGCGCGGCAACGAGTCCACCCTCGCCCGCTTCACCTTCGCCCCGCCCGCGAGACCGGGCGGCCGCTGGGAGGTCGGCGCCGCCGAGTTCCTGCCCCAGGTGTACGACCTCGACGCCGGACGCGCCCTCGACGTGAACCGCGCCATCGCGGCCGGCGCCGACCTCGCCGCCACCCGCGACCGGGTACGGAACGCCGTACTGAGCCGGAACGCGACGAAGGCCGGGCTCACCATGGCGCAGTGACCGCCACGCACGAGGGCTCAGGGCGTCGCCCACTCCGGTACCCAGGTGTCCGGGGCTCCGGAGGTCCGGGCCCCGCCGGCCAGCCGCGCGCGCAGGGCGGCCAGGGCGGGGTGGGCGTTGGCCCGGTCCCAGATCAGGGAGTGCGGATAGACCGGCGTCGGACCGGTGATCGGAATCCGCCGAAGATCGTGCCCGGCGGGCCAGGAGAGCCGGGGATGCTCACCCACGAAGGTGGCCAGCTCCGGTGACCCGGCGATCCTGTCCAGCATCGCCGCGCTGCCGAAGTTGGGACCGGCCGAGTCGATGGTGAGCCCGAACTCCGCCGCCAGCGAGGCGTAGTACGCGGCCCACTCGACGCCCGCCACGATGCTCGGCATCCAGATCCGGTGCCCGGCCAGGCCGGCCGGCGTCACCGAGGGGGCGTCGGCCAGCGGGTGCCCCGGCCCGGTGAGCAGCCGCAGGGGCTCGTCCAGCACCCGGGCGCTCGCCAGCCCCTGGGGCAGCGGCCGCCCCGGCATGCCGACCGCGCGGAAGGTCGCGTCGAGCCGGCCCGCGCGCACGGCGGCGACGGCCGTGTCGGCGTCGAACAGGGTGACCACGTCCAGCTCCACGCCGGGATGTGCCTCGTGGAAGCCGCGCAGCAGGACGGCCGGGGCGACGCGCGGGCCGATCACGTCCACCCGGAGCGCCCGCCGCCCCGGCCGGACCGACGCGGCGGCCCGCTCCTCGGCCAGCAGCAGCGCCCGCGCGTGCGGCAGGAACGCCTGCCCGTCCAGGGTCGGGGCGGCGCCCCGCGCGGTACGGGTGAACAGCCGCACCCCGAGGTCCCGCTCCAGCGCCGCGATCCGCTTGGAGACGGCCTGCTGGGTGATGGCGAGCAGCGCGGCCGCCTCCTGGAACTGCCCCGCGTCCACCACGGCGACGAAGGTACGCACGGCCTTGAGATCCATGTCCGCCAAGGCTAGCCGCACAACCGTCGGTTGTGCCCCAGGGAGGCCCGGTTGTTTGCTCCCGCCGTCGTCCGGCCGATTTCATGACTCCGGTCAACGGGAGGTTGTGCATGCGGCTGGGCTCGCGGTTCGGATGGCTGTGGGCCGCGTACGCGGTGAGCGCCGCCGGGAGCTGGCTGGCGTTCGACGCCTTCGCGCTGATCGCCCTGCTCGTGCTGCACGCCGGCTCCGCCGAGGTGGCGCTGCTGGCGTCCGCCGGACCGGCCGTGGGCGCGGTGCTCGCGGTGCCGCTGGGGCCGTGGATGGAGTTCCGCCGCAAACGCCCCGTCATGATCATGGCGGACCTGGTCCGGTGCGCCGCGCTGCTCGCCGTCCCCGCCGCGCACTTCCTCGGGGTGCTCGGCTTCGGCCCGCTGCTGCTCGTCTCCGTGGTCGTGGCGGCCGCCGACCTGACCTTCACCGCGGCCTCTGGCGCCCACCTCAAGAGCCTCGTACCGCGCGCCGGGCTGCTCACCGCCACCAGCAGGTTCGAAGCGACCGCCTGGACCGCCACCGTGCTCGGACCCCCGCTCGGCGGAGCCGCCGCCGGCCTGCTCGGGCCGGTGGTGACGGTGGCCGCCGACGCCGTGAGCTTCCTGCTGTCCGCCCTCGGCATCCGCGCCGTCGGGGGCACCGAGACCGCGCCGGAGCGGCCTGCCCGCGACCCCTCGCGCCCGCGCGCGGCCGGCCTGCTCGACGGCTGGCGGCACCTGCTCACCAGCCCCGAGCTGCGGCCGCTGTTCCTCAACACGGTCCTGGTCAACGGCCTGATCATGGCCCAGGCACCGCCGCTCGCCGTCCTCATGCTGGGTCCGCTCGGCTTCGCGCCCTGGCAGTACGGGCTCGCCTTCGCCGTGCCCTGCCTCGGCGGGTTGCTCGGCTCCCGGCTCGCCCGGCCGCTGGCCGCCCGGTACGGCAGGCGCCGGGTGCTGCTCGTCTCGGGCGTGCTGCGCGCCTGCTGGCCGGTCGGCCTAGCCCCAATGCCGGTGACTTAGATGGTTGCTGGTCGGGTGGTGATCGTCGTTGGCGCGGGTGGTGGCCGGTTGTGGTGTTCGGCTCGTTTGAGGGGCCAG